>DUGW01000091.1 GCA_013331125.1 Candidatus Woesearchaeota archaeon
GCCATCTTTTCGCTTTGCTTGTGTTTTTGTTCTCCGACGACAAAATTCTTTTGTTTGATTTTTCTCCTCGGATCTCTCTATCTTTGTTTTTGCTAGCTTTTCGCCCTATATATTTATTTTTAAATCAGTATACTTTTTATTATACTAGTATACATTTAAATTCCCTAATTTGTGCCCTTCCTGGTTGAAAAAACACAAATAATAATAACCAGGCTTTCGTCCTGAGGAGCATGGCATTATACCTTATCGGTCTCGGTCTTCACGACGAGAAAGACATAACTGTAAGAGGTCTTGAGATAGTCAGACGTGTCAAGGCTGTATACTTGGAGAACTACACCTCTGTGCTCTCTTGCTCCGTCGAGAGACTTGAAGATTTCTATGGTCGGAAGGTGGTGGTCCTTGATCGCGATGCTGTCGAGAAGGGTCCTGATGAGATGCTTGATCAGGCCCTGGATGGCGATGTTGCTTTCCTTGTGGTGGGTGACCCTATGGGTGCGACCACCCATATCGATCTTGTCCTCCGGGCGCATGAGAAAGGGGTCAAGGTCGAGTTCATCAACAACGCCTCAGTCCTGACTGCCATCGGGGTGGTAGGTCTTGAGCTATACAAGTACGGCAAGACAACATCGATCGTCTTCCCTCAGGAAGGGTGGGTTGTCGACACCCCTTATGATGTTATCCGGCAGAACCAGGAGCATGGGCTCCACACCCTCTGCCTTCTGGACATCAAGGTTTCAGAGCCTTCAAAAGAGGCGCTTAGGAAAGGCGGTTCTGTGACTGCTTCTGATCCCCGGTTCATGACAGTCAACCAGGCCATCCAGGCTCTGCTCGATATCGAGTCTCGACGGGGTGAGAAAGTCTTCACCGACGAGACGCTTTGCATAGGCTGCGCCCGTTTGGGAAGCCCAGAGCCTTTTATCAGGGTCGGCAAGGCCAAGGACCTTTTGGGCGTTGATTTTGGTGCTCCTCTGCATTCCTTGATTGTGCCTGGAAAACTCCATTTTATGGAAGAAGACGCCCTAAGATTGCATAAATGAGTTGTTAGGTTAATTTTATAAATGACCTTCTTCCCCGGTTTTCTCATTCAGCCCCGTAGTGTAGCGGCCAATTCCTCTCAGCCTTCAGCTGGTGAAGGGGCCTTTCATCCGGGATTTTGGGTCCTGGGACCTCGGTTCGAATCCGGGCGGGGCTACTTTTTTTTCTTGTCCATACCTTCCCTTTCTCGACGAAACATTTATATATGCTCCTGCTTATATTCTCGCTATGGTTTTGACTCCAAAGACCAGGGAAATGCTCTTCATTCTCGGCCAGTTCCTGAGAGAGACAGATAGGAGATTCAGCTCTGCCCCGCTGAAGGTCAGCGTCCTTAAGGCTGAGTTCATCGACGTGGTGAAGGGTATGGGTGCGGTCTCGAAACAGGAGCGGGCAATCTATCGTAATCTTGAGAGTCTTGAGAAGTCAGGCTATATCTCTTATGCTGATGAAGGTCTTACATTGACCAAGAAGGGTCATCATGAGTATATGAAGATGTCTGGGGATCTCGAGAGGTTCAACCTTCTACTAGGCATGGTCAAGGCAAGCAGGATTGGATTTAAGAGAAAGACCCAGACAAAATTAAGATATTGAAAGATTTCTATGCTTCTGGGCTGGACCCTGAAGCTTGATTATGTGACATAACCGCAGTTCTCTGTGCAGCTTACCTGGCCAGTCTTTCCGTCTATCATGACTATTGTCTCGTACGGCTCGCCGCCTTTGTCTGCGACTATGAAGTTGGCCATGAAGTCCCCTTTGTTAGGGTCGAGGTAAGTTGTTACCAGCTGTGCTCTCCCGCCTCTGCCGAGGAAGAATGCGTTCACGTAGTTCCTGGCATATATCTCAGCATCTTTCTTCTTCACGCCGGCTACCTTGTTCGTCGGGCAGGCATTCTTGTCATTTACTTCGTTGCCGTTGGCGCATACATAGACCTTCACCACCTTTGTGCAGGCCACTATGTTCAGAAGCAGCAATGATATGATGACAAGTAATATGAGCTTTTTCATCAGTTCACCTCTATTCCTGCTGAAATCTGTCCCTTTTACCTATTTAAACTTAACTGAATCTTGCAGGTTTCAGGACCCCAAAACATTTATAAATGTCCTGTTTTCCCTATGATATTAGTTCGAGAGGTAAACCGGTCCTTGTGGCTTGTTTATGCTGGAGATGATACTTGCTTCTCCCTTATTCTCGTACTGGAGGTAAAAATGGCTAGGATGCATTCAAGAGCACATGGTCAGTCCGGTTCCAAGAAACCGGTCCAGAAGAAGAACCCTTCTTGGGTCAGGCACAATCCTAATGAGGTTGAGCTGCTGATCGGCAAGATGGGTAAGGAAGGTCTTACGACCAGCCAGATCGGTATGGTCCTTAGGGATAACTATGGTATCCCTGACGTCAAGACCTTGACCGGCAAGAACATCAGTCAGATCCTCGCTGGGAAGAAGCTTCTGCCTGAGGTCCCTGAGGACTTGAGGAGCCTTATCCGTAAGGCTGCTATGATAAGGAAGCATCTCGAGGATAATAAGAAGGATATGCCTGGGAAGCGTGGCCTTCAGCTGACCGAGTCCAAGATCAACCGTCTTGTGAAGTATTACAAGAAGACTGGTAAGCTGTCTGTGGATTGGAAGTATGATCCTATGAAGGCAAGCACTTATCTGGAATAAATCGTTTTATCCTTTTTATCTTCTTTTCTTGTTTCTTTCTTTTTTCTCGTCGAGAACCTGTCAGGAACTGCCTTAAGCCTGCCGGCTATTTGTCTTGTCCTGTGGCGTGGGCAGTCCCTCGTCCTGCTCCCTGGGGCTTATAGAAGTTCTCTTATCTTGTCTATGTGTTCTGCCACTTCCTGGCCCTTCTTTGTCAGTGTCAGCAGCTTGAGTCTTCCCTGTTTGTCGAAGTTTATCAGTTCTGCGTCTGACATCTCCTGAAGGATTTTCACGACGTGAGAATATGTGCAGTCTATCTGTTTTGCCAGTGATGAGGCATAGATGTCTGTCTTTATGGAGTTGAGTGTGACGAGCATCATCGCAGGTTTCTCTCTGAAGAATATGTTGAATACCTGCTCTTTCTTCATCTCCTTCTTAGGCACGCTTTCACTCCCCCATATGTTGTTTTAAAAATAACTGTTGCAATATGGATATTCCATAATGCCTATTGCGTAATATAGCTAACAACCTATATAGAAGAATGGTCATTTATATACTTTTCTGTTTTTATGGGTGCTTTTTTCATCTGCCCTCTGTCGTCGTCGTCTCGTCGGAAAAATTGCATTTTTTCATATCACAAACTATTTAAGACAGCCGCCTTTTTATGGCGCCATGACGCGTGTTCCAGAAGAGGGGGTTCCGGCTGTTGAGACTGGTTTCTGCAGTGCTGATGAACTGCCTGAAGCTTCAGCCGGCAAGGATTTGGGTAAGTATCTGTTCCCATACCCTGAGGTCCGGGCCATCCAGAAGGACTTGCTTGATGAGGTCTGGAATTCCTTTGAGGAGAAGCGTCATCTGGTGGTCCACGCCCCTACAGGTCTGGGCAAGACTGCTGCTACCCTTGCACCCGCCCTGAGGTACGCCCTTGACAACAAAAAGAAGGTCTTCTTCCTGACATCCCGTCACACCCAGCATATTATCGCCATCGAGACCCTCCGGGCGATCAAGGAGGTCCATGCCATCGATGTGCCTGTCGTCGACATAATCGGCAAGAAATGGATGTGTTCTGTCCCTGAAGTCTCTACCCTTTATTCCAGCGAGTTCACTGAGTATTGCAGGAAGCAGCGCGAGGACAACAAGTGCGAGTTCTTCACCAACACCCGGAAGGGCAATAAGCTGACTGCCCATGGTATGCTTGCCCTGGAGCAGCTCCAGAGGGAGAGCCCTTGCCATATCGAGCGTCTAAGGGAGATCGCTGACAAGCACGGGGTCTGCGCCTATGAGCTTTCTATAGCCCTGGCCAAGGATGCCCAGGTCATCGTCGCTGATTACTTCTATATCTTCAATCCCCGGATAAGGGATCTTTTCTTCAACAGGCTCGGCCTTACCCTGCAGGACTGCATTGTCATCGTCGACGAGGGCCATAACCTCCCTGAGAGGGTCCGGAGCCTGATGACTGTCCAGCTGACCAACCGCTCCCTGAAGAGGTGTATCCAGGAGGTCAGGAAGATCGATGATCCTGAGATAGTCCAGATCCTTGTCTCTCTGCAGGACATCCTCAACGACCTCTCTGCCGGTATGCGCCCTGGTGAAGAGAAGACTGTGACTAAGGAATCCTTCCTTGGCAGGGTCGCGGATCTGGGTGATATTGACGAGATCGCCAACTCTTTGACACTGGCTGCTGAGCAGGTGCGTCTTGAGGCTAAGCAGTCCTCCCTGGCCGGTGTTGCGGCATTCCTTGATGCCTGGAAGGGCGGGGAGACTGGCTATGCCCGCATACTCTCTCATTCTGATGGTCCTAAAGGTTCCCTTACCTCTCTGTCCTACCGTTGCCTTGATCCTAGCACAGTCACCAATGAGATCATCAGCAACACCCATTCTACCATCCTTATGTCTGGCACCCTCACCCCTACCAGCATGTTCAGGGATATCCTCGGGTTCCCTAACCATACCGTCGAGAAGGAGTACAAGAGCCCCTTCCCTAAGACCAACCGTCTCAATCTTGTTGTCCCTATGACCACCACCAAGTTCGCTGCCAGGAATGACCAGCAGTACGTGAATATTGCCCGTATCCTTGCTGATATGACCAACCTTGTGCCTGGCAATTCTGCTCTCTTTTTCCCTAGCTATTACCTTCGTGACCAGGTCTATAAGCATCTTGCCTCTCTCGCCGAGAAGACTGTCTTCCTGGAGCGTCCTGACATGACCAAGGAGGACAAGATGGAGTTCCTTGAGAATTTCAAGCTGTACCAGAAGACGGGTGCTGTCCTTCTTGCTGTTGTCTCAGGCAGTTTCGGTGAGGGTATCGATTTTCCCGGTGACCTCCTGAAATGTGTCATCGTCGTAGGCCTTCCTCTCCAGGTCCCTAACCTTGAGACCAAGAAGCTTATTGAGTATTACGATATGAAGTTCGGGAAGGGTTGGGATTATGGTTATGTGGTCCCTGCTTTCACCAAGTGCCTTCAGAGTGCCGGCCGTTGTATCCGCAGCGAGCATGACCGTGGCATGATCATCTTCCTCGACGAGCGTTATGCCTGGAGGAATTATCAGCAGTATTTCCCCTCTGACCTTGACATCAGGATCTCTAAGCAGTATGGTGATTTTGTCGAGGAGTTCTTCGGGTTCTAGGATCTGTTCTGGGTCTGCTCTCAGATGCTGCTCTTTCCTTTTCTCTGCTTCCCGCCCTCTCTTTGTTTCTGTGGTTTTGGCCTATTTTCCTGTTTTATTTATAAAGCAATATACGTTTTCCTATACCAATATCAAAATTAGTAACATTTATATACTAGCTTTTCCACTCCCTTGATAGCTTGTTACACCCGTTGTGGTATGCGGGTAATAAGGGGTTAGAGATATGGTGATATTGTTTGACCAGTTCCATCTACCGGAGAACGTCTTTGACGTGGTGTTCGCCACTGACCAGCAGGCGATTGTCGGCCGTCTTCTGATAGAGGAATTCAAGAGTAATGAGGGTTCTCTGGGCAAGACTGAGATGAGCCTTTTCGCCAACCGTCTCCATGATGGTGTGGTCGTTGAGGTCATGGAGAATGTCGGTCCTGTGAGGCGGCCTAAGAAGGTCCAGATATCCTACAACAAGAGGCAGTTCTATGACCGTATCCTGACGCCTATGAAATCCATGGGCATGGTTGATTATGACATGTACAAGAAGAAGTACATGATCTCTGACAAGTTCAACAATGCTTTGAAGAAGATAGGGGTGATGTGGC
>DUGW01000183.1 GCA_013331125.1 Candidatus Woesearchaeota archaeon
CGAAATAATATATTATGTCTGACAGGAATGCGAACACTGCTCCCAGCACTATCACGTGTGAGCTTTTCTTGAATGCGTGTCTTATGTCCTGTACGCCTTTGTATCTGTATGTCTGTATAAGGAAATAGTGTATCGAAAGTATCCCGAATGTGAAGAACAGGAAGGTGTATGGGTCTGCTTTCTGCAGTATCACCTTGTCGAGTGCTGCGCATACGCTGTATCCTATTATCGGGACTAGCATGTACAGTGCGTATTTGTTTTTGAATGTCTTCCATGGCTTGAGCAGCTTCTCTTTTGAGTGGTCTGCCTGCAGCCAGTACGCTCCCATCAGCAGCAGGAACACCCCCATGTATTGCACCAGCGTCGGCACCTCTCCCAGGAAGATGATTCCTATCACCAGCAGCACCAACGGGCTCATGGTGAGCATTGGTATCACGAATGATATCTCCATGTGTCTCAGCGCCTTTATCGCGAACAGCCAGCTGAATGTCAGCACCAATGCCTTGATGTACATCAGTCCCAACACGTCTGCTCCGTAGCTGAATAGGTGTATTTTCGGCAAGAATGTCCATGACAGTATGAACGCGACTATTGTGAATGCTGATAGGTGTTCTGCTGCATGTGCCTTCTCAAGTGACTGCTTTGCGAGTATCTGCTTGAAACCGAAGAGTATCGCTGCGACAAGCGCGTATATGAACCATATCACATGAAGTCACCCAGTCCTTTCTGTCCTGCCTTTTCCTGCGCTTTCTCCATCTTTTCCAGGGTGTCTTCTACCCTCTCTCTGCTGAAGTCGTGTTTCTCTACAAGCAGCTCAGTGACCTTTGCAGGGTCGTGTCTTTCCCATTTGAGTGTGTACTCTGTCTTCACAGGCATCTCTTCGAATACCTTCATCACGTCTGTCCATGGGTAGTCGAAGTTGTCTTTCCATCCTGCCTCTTCGAACATCGCGTTGAGGTCTTCTCCGTGTTTCTTTATCAATGTGAGTGCCTTCTTGGGTCCTATCCCTTTGACACCTCCGACATTGAAGTCTGTCCCTACCAGCATCCCCATCGCTATCAGCTGTTTCTTGCTTATCCCTAGCTCTTTGAGGTTCTTTTCCAGGTCGATCACGCATGGCTTTACTGTCTCGTATGAGAGTTTGTCTTTCCTTTTCTTTTTCTCTGATATTGTCAGGTTCTGTACCATCCTTGGCACTCCGAACAGGAGACAGTCATAGTCCTGTGATATCTCTGCCCATGACTCTCCTTTCTTGACCATGTATGCTGCCTGTGCCTCTCCTTCTGATGGTGCCATCACCACTGGCAGTCCCATCGCTTTTATCAGCTCTACTGCCTCTTCTATCATCTCTTTTGTGAGTCTTGATGTCCTTTGTGCGTATTTCTTCATCTCTTCTGTGTCTTCTGCTTTCTTTGCCTCTTCATATCGTCTTTCAGCATCCTTTTTCAGCTCTGCCCTTCTCTCCCGTTCTGCGTGTTTCAGCTCTGGTGCCTTTCCGTCGAACACGAAGCACAGCTTTATCCCTGAATGCATGAGTTTTGTCGTCCTGTGGAACAGTCCGTTGAGGTGGCTTGTCACGTTTCCGTGCGAGTCCATCAGCGGTGTCCCGTCCATCTGTCTTATCGTCGCGAGAAATTGGTATAGTATGTTGTTTCCGTCTACGACTAGTTTCTTGTTTGAGAGGTCTGATATGGATGTCTCATCCTTGATCATCAGTTCCTTTAGGTTTACTCCCACTCTGACCATCCACCTCTTTTTTTATGCCCATCCCCTGTGTGACTCTGCTGTTTCACTCTATGTTCTTGACTACGAATGATTTGAAGTCTTTCTCTACCATCTCTTTCGCTCTTGCTGTCATCTCTCCCATCGTCAGCATGATCACTGGCAGTCCTTTCATCTGTCCTGCCACGAATGCTGCTGATACGTCTCCGTCGTTCAGTTTCTTCTTTGATTTCGCCTTGCAGAAGTATCTCAGCTCTCCGACAGGGCTCGGCACCCTTATCACGAAGTCGTATTCTGTCCCTTTCCTTATCAGGTTGAAATCCTCGACTATGATGCCTCCGGAGTCGAACAGCTCCTGTATCTTGTTGAAGAACTCGTCGTCCAGCGGCAGTGCCTGCACCTCTGGTTCTTTCTTCTCTTCTGCTTTCGTCTCTGGTTCTGGCTCTTTTGATGAGAATGAGAATGAGTATGAGTAGTTGAGTTCTGTCTGGTCAGCCACCCTTATGTCCTGTTTTATCTCTGTTGCTTGTGCCTCAATCTGATGTTCTGCCATCTTTGTGCTATCGTCTATGTCTTCCTCTCTTGTCGCCACGTCTTCTCTGCTCTCTTCTCTTATCTCCTCTTTGTGCTGCCTTGTCCCCATATCTGCTATCGTCATCTGTGCCTCTCTTTTCCTCTCTGCCTCCTTATGTCTTCCTTCAGTCCTTGTCTTCTCTTTCTCTGCCTCTCTTCTTGCTTCCTCTTTCTTTTCTTCTCTGCTTCCTTTCTTCTCTTTGCTTTCTCCTTCTGGTCTTAGGTAGTTGTGTTTTTCGAGATAGTCTCTTATTATCTTCTCTGCATCGTCATCTCCTAACATGTAGAATTTCCAGAACAGTTCTTTGTTGTCGTTCACTGTCACCTGTAGTGGTATCGCGAAGTCTTTTATCTCTCTGAGGCTTACCCTTATCAGCGGCTCCTGGTCCTTGTCCCTGACTACCTTCTTTGCCTTTAGCAGGTCGAATGTCTTCTTGTCTTTCTCATTGAGTCTGTGTGAGAATTCCTGCAGTTTCTCTTCCTGTCCTGGATAGTAGTATAGCGGGCTTCCTCCTACCTTTAGGTTTGTGAGCCTCAGTTTCTTCGTGTCTACCATCTCTGACAGCATCGCTGATGCGAACAGCACGTTTGTGTTGAGCTCTTTGTTGATCTGTGATGGCAGCAATGGCCCTTTTTCCTGTACTAATTTTAGAAGTTTGTCCCTATGGTCCATAGGGAAATAAAAAAGAATTTGTTATTTAAACTTTATGGCGCTTTATAATTGTGCGTCTTTAAGGCCTTACCCACCTTATCTCGTAGTATGTGACGTCTCCTTCGTCATCTACCACTCCTATGAGCAGCCTTTTCCTTGTGCTGTGGGCCACCCTGTTCTTGGCTGAGAACTCATACCAGGTGTTCTGTTCTCCCTCATGCACCGGATACACTATCCATTTCGCATGGTCTTCTCCTGGTTTGACCCCTCTGTCGTATACCCTGAAGTCTGCGCCGAATTTCAGTGCTGTCTTCACTATGTATCCTCTGTTCCTGAGGTCCTTGAACACGCAGTACCTTATCCAGAAGTTTGGTTCTACCTTGCTTGCCTTCTTCAGGTATGGGTCGAATTCTATGGCTTTGCCTTTCCCATCAGTCACGACAAGTCTTTTCTTCTCCATGAGGTATAGTGCCTCTAGCAGTGACAGCTGTACCTTTCCGTCCTCTATTATCTGGCCATATCTTGATTGGTCGTAGAACTCTCTTGCTGCGTCTGTAGATTCTGTTATGACTCTCTCCCTTGCCAGTGTCGCAGTGACTATTATCTTCTCTCTCCTGCTCTTCTCTTCTGTGCCGCTCTCTTCCACATCCTTCTTTGCGGCCTTCTTGCCAGTATCTTCTTCTATGTCTTCTTCCAGCTCAACCCGCTCCATATCTGTCTCTTCGATCTTTTTCTTCTTTGCCATTTTGCCTCCTTGGCCCTGATACCGCAGTTTTTCTGCGCTTTAAGAACGTCCGCTACAGCCCCATGTCATCATGGGGTCTCTGTCGGTTTGTCCGCTCCCTACGGGCCATACACCCTGGTGTTCTAAGTTTCTTTATAAAGCTTTTCCAGGCAACATTTATAAACACCCTGCTGCCCCCTCAGCCTATGGAAATCACGTTTTTAGGCACAAGTTGTATGGTTCCTACCAAGGAACGCAATGTATCTGGTATTTTCCTTAGGTACAAGACTGAAGGCATCCTCTTTGACTGTGGTGAGGGCACTCAGCGCCAGATGAATATTGCAGGCATCAAGCGTACCTCTGTCACCCGCATCCTTGTCTCTCATTGGCATGGTGATCATGTCTCTGGTATCATCGGTCTTATCCAGACCATCGGTAATGACATGGAGCCTCCTACTATCACTATCTATGGTCCTAAAGAGACCAAGAGGCGTGTCGATCATATGATGCAGACCTGTGTCTTTGACAGCAAGGTCGATCTTGAGGTCATCGAGCTTGATCCTATGCCTGGTGAGGTCCTCAGGTTCTTTGACCGTGAGGAGTATGCTATTGAGTGTGCTAAGCTGGACCATGGCATCCCTTGTATCGGTTTCAGTTTCATAGAGAAGGCCCGCCTGAACATTGATGTTGAGAAGCAGAAGTCTCTTGGTGTGAAGGATGGTCCTCATCTTAGGAAGGTCAAGGCTGGTGAGCCTATCAAGTATCAGGGCAAGACCATCAATCCTGAGGACCTTACATACCAGGTCGCTCAGAAGAAGTTCACTTACATCGCTGATACTGAGCCTTGTGCAGAGGCCACTCTTCTTGCTCAGGATGCTGACATCATGGTCTGTGAGTCTTCTTATTGTTCTGACCTTCAGGACAAGGCTGATATGCGTAAGCATATGTCTGCTAAGGATGCTGCCCAGATAGCCTCGCAGGCAGAGGTCTCTAAGCTTGTCCTTACTCATTTCTCTCAGCGTTACAAGACGGTTGAGACTCTTGAAGAGGATGCTAAGGCCCATTTCCCGGATACTGTCGCCGCTTTTGACTTTATGAGGATTGAATTATAGTTCTCGTCGACAAATTGTCTTCGTTTTTTCCCTATTGATTGATGATAATAAATCTTTATATACTACCTTTTTTGTTTGTTTTCTCATGCCGCCAAGTTGGGAAAAACCTAAACGCTCCGAAGAGGATGTCATGGAAGAGAAGATCCGTAACATCATGCTGAAGAGGAGGATCACCTATCAGGAGGCTTCGCAGCTTGTCAAGGCTGGCCAGAAATCCATCTTTGAGTTCTGAACATTTCTGTTCGCCTAAAACCTTTCGTCATTGTTCCAAAACCTATTTATTGCACCAAAACAAATTGTCTTTCATGCCCCCGAAGACCAAAGGTTGCAATGCAGAACGTGAGCTTATCCATCTTTTCTGGAAGCATCGCTGGGCTGCCTCGCGTGTTGCTGGTTCTGGTTCTATTGTCTATCCTGCTCCTGATGTCCTTGCTGGCAACAATCTCCGACGGTTGGCCATAGAATGCAAGGTCACCAAGGATCGCAAGCAGTATCTCACCAAGAAGGAGGTTGAGGAGCTTAAGGAGTTCGCTGACCTTTTCGGTGCTGAACCCTGGGTCGCTGTCAAGTTCAACAATGTCGCCTGGTTCTTTCTTTCTCTGGATGATCTTGATGATACTGGCAAGCATCTTGCCATAGGTCTAGAATCCGCCAAGCTCCGTGGTCTTTCCTTTGAGGATCTGATAAGGGTCTGATTTCCCAGGACTTCTGGACTACTTGTTGAACAGCTTTTTTAAGAGGATTTCGAAGAATCCCTCTTCTTTCTTGACCTCTTCTACCTCTTTCTCTACTTTCTTGAGTTCTTTCTCTTCTTTCTCGATCATCATCTCTGCCTGTTTGAGGTCTTCTTTCTCTTTTCTCTGCGCCAGGTATTCTGCGTTCGATACGAACACCAGCAGTATCGCTATGAACAGCACGTTGATTATTAGTCCGTATATCGCTTCCATCGAGAATAGCAGTCTTGCTGCCGGGCTTGCTGGTGTTATCTCTCCGTAACCTGTTGTTGTGAATGTGACTATGCTGAAGTAGACGAATGTCCATAATCCTGGCTTCTCACCATCTGCCATGTTGAATGCTGTTACGTCTTTGGCATCCTCGTATATGTCGTGGTATAGGAATCCGAATCCTAAGACATTGAGGAGCACTATGCTTAGGTATATCGCCATTATCAGGAGTTGTTTGTGGTGTTTGAACCAGTCCCTCAGGTGCCTCTCTATTCCTAATACCTCTGGTGCGTAGATGAATGTCACCAGGATGTATGTTCCGAAATAGTTGAACATCTGTAGGAAAAGGCTTGGATGGCCTTGTAGCATCGAAGGTAGCGTTATCCCTATCCCTACCAGGAAGAATGCGAGTATCGAGTATCTTATCCCTGCTATCTTCTCCCTGTCCCTTATGAACGGGACCACGAGCAGGAATATCACTGTGATGAATGGTATCATGAGTATCTTTGCTATTATGTGCGGGCTTGCCATGAAGAAGTCTTTTGTGTAATCTCCTATCTTCAGCGATACTATCGCTGCTATGAGTACCGGTATGAAGAAGAGCAGGTTGTAGTTGAGCAGTTTCACCAGCGATACATCTTTTTTGTCTTGTTCGAACCCTGTGGATGCTGATGCTACTTTCGGGGCAAGCACCTCTGCTTTAGGGATATGCCTGCCTTTTTTCACGCTCTTTTTTTCATGCCTAGGCATAAGTCTGTCCAATATTATTACCTATTTAAATGTTACCCAGGGTTAGGCTCTGCCCTTGGCCGCCTGTTTTCTCTCCAACACATTTATAAATACCAAAACTCAGTTTTCTGTCATGAAGCACTGGCTCCATAAGATAGAGGTGATTGTTGACAAGCTTATCGTACCTATGTTGCTTCTGCTCATTGTCATCATCGTCCTTGATCTTGGTTTCCCTGTCATCGCCGAGCATTATCATTCCTACATTGTCATAGGTGACACCTTGGTCATCATTGTTTTTGTCTTTGACCTTGTCTTCAAATACATCCGTGTCAGGAACATCCCTCTTTTCATCCGTAAGTTCTGGCTTGACATCCTTGCGGTCTTTCCCTTTTTCCTCCTCTTCCGTGTATTTGAGGGTTTTTTCGGTCTGCTGTCTAGGAGTTTCAGTGAGGGTGCCCAGACAGTCCAGAGTTTCCTTCACACCGGTCTTGAGGTCGAGAAGGAAGGCGTCAAGGTCGCTGAGGTAGTGTCCAAGGAGGGAGGTAAGGTCATCGAGACTACCACCAGGGAGATTGCCCGTATCGCCCGTGAGGCAGAGAAGGTCGGCAAGGTCTCTCGCAGCGCTCGCTTTGCTCGTTTCATAAGGCCTATCTTCCGGCTTCCAAGGTTCATCAAGGCCCTTCCTTTCTTTGAGAAGCCTACTGGTGAGCATCATATCCACGAGTATTATCATCCCAAGCCTCAGGATTCTAAGAAGTCCGATCATAGCTCTCGTTCTGTCAAGAAGAGATGATGAGGGGGTAGGGATTTGAACCCTAGTAGGCNNGTAGGCACTAAGCCAACAGATGACTTATACTGATTTCTTCCTCGCACTCATATGAGCACTCAGCACTCAAGTACCTTGAGTCTGTCCCGTCTAGCCAAACACCGCACAAGCAGTGGATTTTGGCCGCTCCGGCACCCCCTCATCTGAAGTATAGGAAAGAAGAAATTAGTGGTATATAAAATTAATCTCTTTTGACAAAGTATACTATAACACATATCAACACGATGATTGCCGATACACCCAGAAAATATGGTCTTATCGCTTTCATTCCTGCCAACAGCTTACATTCATCCTGCGCTTCTAAAGTGCCCTTGCCTTGTTTAGCATACATATCGATGCATTCATTCATGTCCATGGACGCTACAAATAAGAGAAGCCCGTTTAGTGCAAGGACCACAAATATTGTTATCCCCATCAATATTCTTATAACCAATCCCATTTTAACTTAGTAAGAAGAAATATTATATTTAAGCTTAACTCATCATCCCTATCTTGTCTTCTATCCTTTTGAGTTCCGCTTCAAGTTTCTCTAGCTCATTGCCTTGCA
>DUGW01000209.1 GCA_013331125.1 Candidatus Woesearchaeota archaeon
AAATAGTGAAAGGTCCATGCAGTGGGAGTTAGAGGAATGACTTTTAAAGTTATTGGTGCGTGGCGATTTCAGATTCTCATTTCTCTCGGTGCTGGCACCGGTCCTCGGCTGGGCAGAAATTCTCGCGAGGCCTGCTTCCCCGTAGGGGGCAACCCCCAGCGACGGCCACGACCGGATGGGCCGTTGAAGGTTCGCAAAAGGGCGACGACGGCCAGCTTTTTGCCAAAGAGAAGAAAAACTTAGCAAGAAAAACAAATCACAGCATGATCAGGGGGAGCAGGAGATGCGCACCCAGGATTATCAACAGGGTTAGGAGGGCGAAGATGATGGACCTCCAGCCCTTGAACTGGGCAAGAGTCTCATTGGCCCAACCCCAAACAAGATAATTATAGAACGGGATAAGGGTGAAGAACATCGAGACAGCAGACTCTGACTTGATCATGGTCTGGAAAATCGCGAAAGTGACTATGGCTATCGGAAGCGAGACAATCAAGATGCTGAGGGCCAAGACAGTGTTGATGACATAGAAATACACCTTGAACTTGGTCTTGGAACCGGCAACAGCCATTATCGCAAAGACAGCAACCTCGGCAAGGAACACAGTCACGAAGACTATGACGAGATTGATCAGCAGGGCAGTAGGGTCAAGCTCCTTGGTCGTGGTCGGGAAGACCATGACGAAAGCCATCAACAATATCCACATAAAACCGAAAGGGATGCTGGAGAAATGACTGAGATTCGAGAGGGCCTCATTGCTGAAACCGACAACAGACATGTTCTCACGGATACGATGCGACTTAGAGAACTTCTTCTCGATCTTCTTAGCGACCTCCTCTGTCGAAAGACCAGAGAGAGCAGACGTATGCTTATCCAACTTGGACTTAAGCTCCTTCTGCTTACGCTTGACAGCCAATGCCTGATCCTTGAATTTAAGACGTATGCTCATTTTCTAGCCCTGTAGTTCTCCTTGTATGTCTTGAAACGATAGATAGTGACCGGCTTAGCCTTGCCCTTGAGTGTCACAGACTCCTTATGCTTCGAGGTGAAGACCTCCTTGATCTCCTTATACACATCCTCACTCACAACAATATCACCAGCAGAGGTCTGACCCTCAAGACGGGCAGCAGTGTTCACAGTGTCACCTATAGCAGTATAATCCATCATATGCTTGGAACCGATATTACCGACGATACAATCACCGCAATGGAGACCGATACCAGCCTCGATCTTGCCCCAGGCCTTAAGCTCCTGCTGGATCTCAAGAGCGGCCTTGAAAGCCTTCAACTGATGGTCCTTGACATTAGTGGGAGCATTGAACAAAGCCATGACAGCATCACCGACAAACTTGTCAACAGTACCATCATACTTGAAGAGCACAGAAGTGGCGATGTCAAAATACCTGTTCAGGAGCTCAATCACCTTCTCAGGAGGAAGACGCTCAGACATCTTGGTGAAACCACGGATATCCATGAAAAAGACAGTGATGTTGGACCTCCGGCCCTTAAGCTCCAAGGTATCGCCTGTAAGAAGCTCGTCGATGATCTTAGGATTGACATACCTCTCGAAAAAGGTCTTGATACGCTGCTTGTCCTTCATCTCAGCCTGACGCTTACGCTCCCAATAATCATAGACAAGGAACAAGGCAAGAGGGATCAAGGTGAAGACAAGCTGGAAAGTGGCGAAGAAATCCTGTACGTTTATCTTGTAGGCCTTCATCCACAACTGAGGAGCGACAATGAAGAAAAAAGCGAAGATGACAAGATACTTGAACTGACGCTTATCCTTATAGAGATTGATAGACTTCACACAGCCATAAAGAGCGAACAACAACAATACAAGGAATGCTGTATGAGTAAGTGCCATAAACCCCTCCGGAAAACAGAATAAGTTGAGAAGGCGGAGTTTTTAAAGGTTGCTAATTTATCTGCATCCTGCCCAAATAAGAAGCGAGCTTGCCCCTGACTGCAGAAGCCAATCCGGGGTCAAGAAGAGAAAGGCAAGAATCCCAATCAAAAGCCTTCAGACGAGAGAAATCAGTCAGCGTGCCCTCAAACTCCCTCCCTGCAGCCCCTGCCTCAGACTCAATCTTACCAGCCTCCTCAGAACCGAAGAGCCTGATAGAAGGAAACTTAGTCATGGAATCAGCACCTGCCTTGAGAAGCGAGGAGAGCTCATCAAGATGGGAAAGCCAGGAACCGACAACAATCTCGATGTCAGGAAAGGCCTTCCTGGTCTCAGAGACCCACCAGACATAATCTTCAGAAAGAGGGCCCTTGGTGAAAGGGGTGCCCTCCTGCGGCTTAAGACGATAGAAAGTGATACGGTCAAGACGGTGGTTCTCTATGAAAGACCTCAATTCGGCGAAATGAGACCTTTCCTCACCAAGACCGACAATCATGGTCATGGCCTTCCTGAGACCTAGCCTGTCGCAGACACTGAACATTGCCTCAATATCAGAGACGGGTTTAGAAGGGCAGACATGAGCATGGAGCGCAGGATCGATGACCTCAACAGCACCACAGACGCCTACAACATATGGCTTAAAGCGCATAAGCTCATCCTCGGAAAGAGCACCTATGTTCAACCACTGCCTATCGCCAGTGAGAAGATGGACAAGACGACAGATCTCTACAAGCTCATCCATAGAGTAAGAATCATAACCTCCAGAAAGGAACTCAACCCTCCAACCGGCAGCCTTACAGACCAAGACCTCAGCAAGTATCGAGGCAAGAGAACGACGGGCCTTCACAGGGTCAGATATCAGAGCCTTCTGGGTCGACATATAACAGAACTTACAGTCACCCTTAGAACAATACCAAGAAAGAAATACTGCACGTTCAAAATGAGTGGCGGATCGCATTTAGCAAGACTCAATATATCTTCATCAGCTTCCTGAGGCCCATGCTAAGACCGATAGAGAAGATTATGTAAGTGCCGAGCCAGCCGAGATGGTTCTCTGTCACAGGTATAGGGACGAGCTTTTTGTTGCCCAGAATGATGGACTTGACAGGCTTACCCTTGAATACCTTGTTCTCAGGAGCATAACGCTGCTCATCAGTTATCGTCAGCTCCTTGTCGAAACTCTGACCTTCATACTGGAACACCAAGAGGTAATCACCGGGTTCGCCAGAGAGACGGAACTGGGCCATATTGTCAGCGATAGTCTTCCTAGAACCGTCGATGACCTCGACACCATCAGGGACATCAACAGAGACATCACCTGTAAGCTCCTTCTCGAAAAGAAGAGTGGCAGTGAACTCCTCACCAGGATGGAGAGGTTCAAATGCTAGGTTGGCATTCAGCCAGCCGAAGATTATTATTATAGGAAGGAAAGTCACCAAAGTAGGCTTGAAAGACTGCTTCATATACTTCATGTTAAGGTCCATGGCCTCCTTCTGCAGCTTCATAAGCTTAGGATTATCACCACGGGCAGCCTTCATCTTCTTCTGCATATCCTTCTGACGGGTCTTCAGGTCCTTCATCATGACCTGATCAGTCATGTACTTATAGACGATAGTTATGATGAGAGATATGACAAGAGCTATTATGAAGATACCGGCGACAGGCGGAAGCTTGACCAAAGGGCCCAATACCGGATTCAGAAGATTCTCGAAAACCATGTAAACACCTAATTATCGACAAAACAGAGTGAAAAACACTCAATGATCATTCCATAAACTTACGCACGCAGATGCTACGCACCTGCTGGCATAAGTTTACTCCATAAACTTACGCATCATCGGATGCATGTCCATCATGTGCTGCTTAGCGATGTCCTCATACAACCTATAGACAATCATGACTGCAAGCAAGATACCAGTACCGTTACCAAGGGCACCAGAAAGGTCTGCGATCGCGGCGAGGAAACCCACAGCTATACCACCCATGATGGTCAAAGGCAATATGTAACGGTCAAGCACACGCTCAAGGATGCGCTGATCCTTCCTGAAACCAGGGATCTGAAGACCTGAACTCATGATGTTCTCAGCCTGAGAACGGGCATCCATACCAGAGGTCTGGACCCAAAAGATAGAGAACAGGACAGCACCACCGATCATGAAGAGCATATAGGCAGCACCATGGGCAAAATCCGCGCCAGTGATACTGCCACGGATGACCTTACCGACGAGATCAGGACTGTAAAGCCAGGCAACAAGACCAGAGACAGGCTGGTTGCCGACAAAAGTGCCAAGCACAGGATGACCCCAGTTCTGCAGGAGACGGCCGAACAACTGGATGTTAGCCATCAAAGCAGCGACAAGGATCACAGGAATGTTAGAGGTATACATGAAAGCAAGAGGCCAACGGATACCATGACCACGCACCCTTCCAAAAGACAGAGGGATCTCGACCTTCATTGCCTGAGTATAGACGGCAATCACGAAGACCACAATAGTAGAGACGACACCGGCCAACATAAGACCGGCAGTTATCGCATCACCAGCAGCAAGGCTCTGGAAAAGAGCAGGGATAGCACCGGTGCTTATACCAGGATTGGTAGGTGAAGGAAGAGGACTGAGAGCCCTGATAAAGATGGCCTGAGCGACATTAGCGACGATGAACAGGCTGATACCAGAACCGAAACCCCACTTAGAGACCACCTCATCCATGAACATGATAAGGATACCGCCAAGGAACAGCTGGAAGATGAGCAAGAGCTCCATCTGCCAGAAGACAGCAGTACCTGCAAGCTCAGGAGGAGGGGCAAGACCACCCATCATCACATAGATCGCAGCCTCAAAGATCACAAAACCCATAGCCAACAACTTCTGGGTACCCTGGAACCTGCGCTTACCCTCATGGGTATGAGTATCAAACTTCAAGAGACCAGAACCATTCAGAAGCTGAAGGACGATAGAAGCGGTGACCAAAGGACCGATACCAAGAGAGATGATGGAACCGAACTGGGCACCTAATATAATAGACAAGTATTCAAACTGCTGCAAAGCATTCTGGCCAAGACCGAAAAGAGGCACAAGACCAAGAACGAAGAAAAGGACCAGACAGACCAAGGTCCACTTAAGCTTCTCCTTGAAGGACAACTTACGCTGAGTAGGCCTAGCCACTTCAGGAAGATTCGCTATAAGTTTATCATAAAATGACATTTTCAGTCTTCAGTCCCTGAATCATCACCAGAGGCTGACTCCCAAACATCCCCTGCAAGGACCTCAACCTCACCGCCAGCCTGCTTGACCTTATCAACAGCACGCGCAGAGGCATAATCGACAGTAATCTTAAGCTTAGAAGAGATCTTACCTGCTGCAAGAAGCTTATTGTAACCAAGAGCACCAAGGTCAACCGCAAAGACACCGCCCTGCTTCTTGACCAGACCCCTCTTCTCCCAGGTAGGCAAAACATCCTCGACAGTCCTGAGGTTTATAGGACTGATCTTCGGCATGGAAGAACGAGGGACAAAACCCAGCTTGCCTGACTGCTCAGTCTTCCAATAACGAGGCTTCTTCTGATCGCCCCTCTTACCAGAACCTGAACGACCACGGCCGCCACGGCTACCAGCACCACGATGCTTCTTCATGGCACCCCAACCATGGGTATGGGAACCACGCTGCCTGGTATTCTTCTTACGCTTGTGAACTGCCATTATCAAATCATCCTCTTCAAGAGATCATTAATCTTATCGCCCCTATAACCGATAGCGCCGCCGAGGTAGAAAGGCCTTTTGATGCCCTTACGCTCGAAACCACCACGAGGGGGATGAAGCGTGAACATAGCGATCTTGGTGTCACCACCTTTCTTGGCCCTCTTCTCCTCCAAGAGCTTCACAGTATCATCAGAGACCTCACCATATGTGACGAAATCCTTGACCCTGAAAAGCATACCCTTGTTGCTGTCATTCGCATCCATTATGACGCAGGCATTCTTCTGCCTCAGGCGAAGCATGAACAAGGTCTCCTTGACAGGACGCTCGGCCTGGATAGCACTACGGATAAGCACAGCTGCGAACTTACCACCCTTGCCTGCTTTCGGAGCAGCAGCAGGAGCAGTTTTCGGGGCTGTCTTAGCAGCTGCTTTCGGAGCCGCTTTCGGCTTATCCTTCGCTTCAGTGTTGACTGTCATTTTCTTCCTCAATAAGATATTCAATCTGATATGTTAAGGCACTCAACATGCTTTGACTGGACCTTCATAGAGGTCAGCTGTTTCATAGCATCCTGGGCGGCCTTGATGAGATTGATCCTTGAAGTGGTCTTACCGCGGGTCTTGCACCAGGCATCAGACACGCCGGCGATCGCCAGTATCTTCTGGACCTCAGTCTCTGTGACAAGACCGGTACCTTTAGGCGCAGGGATTATGTCAATCTCGATAGAACCACACTTACCGTGGATCTTGAAAGGGATAGAGTGAGGCTCCTTGCAGTTGCACTGCCAAGAACCGCAACCACGCCTGATCTTCATAACATTAAGCTTGGCATTCCTTATGGCCTTCTCACGTGCAGGAACAGTCTCCTTGGCCTTGCCATAACCAAGACCGACATGGCCATTCCTGTCGCCGACAACAGCATAAGTGGCGAAGCTAGGCTTATTGCCTTCCTTGGTCTTCTTCTGGGTCTGCCTGAAGACACGTCTCTGACCGCCGCCGAACTTACCCTTAGACTGACCGATGAGCAGAAGCTCTGACTCAGCACCAGGCATGAGGATGTCGACTATCTCAGCCTCCATTATCCTGTAACCCTTATCAAGAACACCGTCGATGTTGGCGATCTCGCCTTTCTTGACAGCCATACCTACAGCAGTCTTAGGCTTCCAGGCATCAAGATCAACACTATGCGCTGGCTTGACAGAGACGACCTCGTCGTCGACAGGGGCAACAACATCCCTATCCTCGTCAGATCCGACAGGCTCTTCAGTCTCTTCCAAAACCTTTGTCTCTTCAGGCTTCTCTTCCTTTTTAGCTTTCTTCTTTTCTTCAGGCATGATAATCACATCGTAAGGATCTTCTTCTTGACCTCTTCGAACTTAGACGACAGCTCCTCAGGCTTAGCACCCTGTTTCAGGTAACCTGAAAACTGCCTCTTGTAGGCCTCCTGATCCTGTTTCAACTTATCAGCATAAGCGGAGATGTGCTTTCCGGAGATACGCTCTGCAGAAGGCAAGGCGTCATCGGAATGAGGCACATCAAGACCCGCATCAAGAGCGCCCTTGAGAGCGGCATAGACGCGGGAACCTTTCCTTGAGGTATGGAAACCGATATCCAAGATCGCGAAAGAGACTTTCTTCTTCTTTGCCTTCTGACCCAAGAGCAGACCTGTCAGGTAAGCGCTAGGCGTGTTCGAAGGATGACCGGCCCAGCCGATCTTCTTCAGGTCCCTTGAACTGGCAGCAGCGACAATCCTGTCGCCATCTGGATTGAACTCGACAATCTGGCACACGATAGTGTTCGAAAGCATCCTCAAAACAAGGACAGGCTTGCCAGACTTAAGAAGAGCAAGACGACTCTTGTAATTAGTCTTACCCTCCCTCTTCCTCCGGTAAGGAACAGTCCTTTTCTTTCCGTAATTTTTATTTGACATCTTGAACATCGACCACTCAAATCTTGATCATGATAATATCACTTCTTTCCCTTGGCCTTCTCATCGAACAAGGAATTCTCAGCACAGTAAAGCTTGATATGCCTCACGCTCCTGAAAAAACCGCCTTTAGCCTTCAGGTAAAGCTTACGATAATTTGTCTTGGTGATAAGCTCCTTGTCCCTGAGGGTCTTGAGCAGCTCCCTCTGAGCACGGATCTTAGCCATCCACGCATCCTTCTTAGGAAGCCTTGCCTTAGCACCGCCCCTCCTGGAGCCGACGCCCTTGCGAAGACCCTTAGCCTTCTGCGCTTTCCTATGCCTGACCTTACCCTTAGATGTGATGTTGGCAGGCTTCAGGCGGATCACACCCTCGGATATCAAGACCTTGACATCCTGCTTGGTGATGGCCTCCTTGATATCACTAAGCCTGTCTTCGTCGAACCATACACGTCTAGGAGAGCTCTTGAAAAGCCCTGCTGCAAGCCTTTTCTGGACAGTCAGTTTCATATTGGATCAACCTTCGTTACGATCAGCATAACATGATCATTGTCTCTGGATAAGGACCTTGTCCTTCTCCTTCTTCTCCTCGAGCTTCTTCTCCTCCTCAGTCAAAGGAGCGTCTTTCTCGTCGGAAGCATCCTTCTTGACGGATGCCTTCTCTTCCTCTTTCTTCTTGGCCTTCTCAGCCTCTTTCTTGACCTTCTCTTTCTTCTCGGTCCTTTCTTTCCTCTTCGAGTCGCTCTTCTGCTTCTTGTCCTGGAAAGCCTTCTTCAAGTCATCCACGCACTTAGCAGGATCCTTGATATTCATGAACGTGAGGCCCTTCTTCAAAGCAGCCTCGATGACCATAATCCTCTTCTTGGTGCCCACAGATGAGACCAAGACGACACAATCCTTCTTAGGATCGAGTGATGAAAGCTGAGAGACATTCTCGACCATGACAGGCCTGAGACCTGAGGAAGCCAGACCCTTGACTTCGGAAGGGGAACCCCAACCGATCCTGACAGACCGCCTATAACCGTGCCTGCTGACCCTCATCTTGGAGTCAGAACCCTTAGGTCTGCGCCAATTGTTCTTCAGCTTAACCTTCTTATGAGCATCCTGTCTCATGAAAGTCGGCTTCTTCGCCTTCAGCGTCTTCCTCTGTTGCAATAGTGTCTCCATTTTCAATCCTTACTCAATCCTTATGCGGCTTCTTTATTATATAGATACCGTCCTGGAATATCCTGATATCGCGATTCGTTATCCTGCAGAGCTGCTCTATGTCTNNGCTTGAGACGACAACCTCCTGGCCATCGACCTTCACAGCAGCACCTTCCTTCAATGTAAGCACGCGAGGAACCTTCTCACCGAGGAAGTTCTTGACATTGAACTTATTACCGCTTACAGTGACATTCATAGGGAAGTGGCCAGAGCATATCTTCAGCCTGTACATATGAGGCTCCTGGACACCGGAAAGCATGTTCTTCAGATGGGCCTTCAGTGTGAAGACAAGGGTCTTCTCACGCCTGGTGGCCTTCTTCGCGATTATGACGACGCGGCCATCCTCAACGCTGAAACCGATCTTGGGGAACCTGAAATCCCTCGAGAGATCGCCCTTAGGACCTTTGACGCTGATCCTATTATCAGCGACAGTAACCTGGACGCCCTCAGGTATCTTCACACGTTCCTTGAGTTCTTCGACCTTCATCTTAATAACAATAAGCTACAAGCTTTCCTCCAAGTCTCTTCTCCTTAGCGGCGTACTGAGTCATCAGACCCTTAGAGGTCGAGACGATCAGCAGACCGAAATCCTTAGCAAGCAGGAACCTCTTCTCGTACTTCTCATAACCGTCGAGATTGACGGCGAAACGAGGCTTGATAGCTCCACACTTGTTGATGTTGCCCAAAAGGCTAAGCTTAAGATGGTTACCCTTACCGTCCTGAACCTCCTCATACTTACCGACATAACCTTCCTGGTTCAGTATATCGAGCACCTTCTTGATGAATGAACTGGTCGGCTTTATGACAATCTCTTTCTTACCGACAGTCTCGCCATTCAAGACCTTTGACAAAGCGTTCGACAATGGATCATTCAACGACATTTTCGCACCTTCAATTGAATTTCTTGAAGCCGACCTTATCAGCGACTTCCCTGAAGCAGCGTCGACAGACATTCAGCCCATACTTGCCTATGTAACCATGCCAAGTGCCGCACCTGGTGCACTTAAGGCGGTTCCTTCCGCAACTCCTCTCTTTCGGAGCGTTGTGCTTAAGGAACTTCTTGTACTTAGCAGGCTTAACCTTGAGCTGCTTCAACATCTTTCTATGATCGGAACTGGTCATTTTTCAGCCTCTTCCTCCTTGAGCATAAGATTGAAATTCTCCTTGAGGAAACTGACAGCCTCTTCCTTGGAAATCCTATGATGGCGGCTGACCGGCCTCTTAAGGAGCCTCCTCCTCATGACACGATAGCCAGGCCTCTCCAGAGTTACGCTAACCTGGAAACCGATAACGCCGATCTCCGGATCATAGTCCATACCAGGGATATCGATGTACTCCAAGACACCGAAAGATATGTTGCCGAAACCGTCGAAGTTCTGCAACGAGAGCTTATTATCAACACCGCCGAGCAGCCTCTTAAGGAGCTCAGCAGCCTCAGGTCCCCTGATGGTGACCTTGCAACCGATAGGAAGGCCAGGCCTGATACCCCAAGCAGCGATCCTCTTAGAGGTCTTGGTCTTCACAGGAGGCTTACCGCTGATCATCTTGAGGAGCTTCACGCCCTTCTCAAGCCTGTCAGTGTTCTTGCCTGCACCTATGTTAAGCACAAGCTTCCCGACCTTGATATCTTTCATCGAAACCATATCCATCATCTACAATTCATCTCTTAGTGACTTCCTTGAAACAATCATACACCGGCTTGTCCTTGCCGATCACGAAAGCATACTTCTTCAATGTCTCGAACTTCTCGTTCTTGGCGGACTTCACAAGGATCTTGTTGCCCATGATATCCTCGACCTTGCCGAGAGAGCCCATGTGGCTTCCACCTATCAAGAGGATCGAAGCACCCTTCTCAAGGCTCAAATGACCCTTGATCGCCTGCTCAGGAAGCGACAACTCAAGCGAATCACCGACCTTGAAACCATCCTTATCGACGAGAATGTTCCTCCCGTCATTGGTACTCAACTGGAGCCTGCCGCTCTTGGTCTTCGTCTTACCGACGATCCTTGCGTGCTTCACCGAAGACTCCTTCTTGTCGATAGCGACAGCGGTCAAGCGACCCTTGACATCAAGCAGGACCCTGTACTGCTCCTCAAGCTGAGGGAACTCGATGACATCCATCAAGCCGACAGGATGCTTCTCCTCGACACGTTTCTTCCTGTCGACAAAGACATCCTTGATCCTGAGTATCTGCTTGGCCTCTTTGGCGGTCTTAGCCACCTTGAACAGCTCCCTCATAGCGAGAGAGAGCGGAAGCGAATAGCGCATGTTGTGCGGACCAGGGTTAGGCCTGGTGATATAGACATTCTTCTTCCTGTCGATATTCCAGGTCTTCGGTGCCGCGATTGTCTTTAAGTGACGTTTAACCATCTTCTATCATCCTTTCTTAGCAGGCTTTTCAG
>DUGW01000102.1 GCA_013331125.1 Candidatus Woesearchaeota archaeon
ATCGTATCTTTATCTCCTTGGGGTCAAGTATCCCTTTCTCATCTTTCACTTCTTCTGATATTATATGGAACTTGTCATTGCATTTGATCACGAATGGTGCTTCCAGCAGTTCCTTGTCATCCATCTCTATCGACTTCTTGACTATCATCTCTTTCAGCTCGCCTCTCAGCACTACATTGTTCCACATCGCGTCCCAGTCTCCTGCGAAATCTGTTATGTTCGCTGCTATCTCTTTCAGCACATCTGAGTCTCCGTCCATGAGCGAATCCTGTATCTCAAGCTTGTCTGTCTTTGAGTCGTATTTCATCAGGTCTACGAATCCGTGCTCCAGTAGCGGGTCGTCCTGCCATTCTTTCCTTATCTCTGTTATCTGTGTCACCCTTCTGAACTTGTGCAGTCCATCCGCAGATTTGATGGGATTCGCGACTATGACTATGTCTGTGGCCTTGAATGATGTCTTTGGCACTCCTATGTCGTTCACCACTCGGTCAAACAGTCCGAAAGGGCTGTCTGCGTGGATCGTGCCTGCCACTACGTTGGCTGCTGCTCCTACTCGCATTGCTTCATACAATGCCTTTGCCTCTCCTGATCTGACCTCTCCTACTATGAGTGCAGAATCCCCTAATCTTAGCGTGCTCCTTATTCCATCTGCTGCGCTCATCTCTGAGCTTCCTTTTGCCAGTGCTGATGCCACTTTCAGTGGCTGGATGTTGAATCCGAGCCTTCGCATAGATATCGTCGGTAGCTCTAATGTGTCCTCTACTGTTATTATCCTGTATCTTCTCATTATCTCTATGAGCATCGCTGACAGGAAGCTTGATTTTCCGCTTGACCTGGTCCCTGCTATCATCATCGATCTTGTTCCGTCCACCAGGAAGCTGAGCAGCCCTGCTGCTATCGGCGTTATCATCTTGTATTTTATGAACAGCGGCAGGGTCCATGGCCTGTCCCTGTGTCTCCTGAAGCTGAATGCGAGTCCTGTAGGGTCCAATGGCTTTGTTATCGTGGATACCCTCACTGATGCTCCTGGCAGCTCCAGTTCTGTGTCGAGGATCACGTTTGCCTCGTCGAGCGGCCTTCCTGATATCATCCTCAGTTTTGTCGCCCAGCTCTCTGCCTCTGTCATGGTCGGTATGATGTTGGTGACGCAGTCTCCGTAGTCTCCGTGCACTATGAATATCGGCAGTCTTCCCTGTGGTGAGTTGACTGATATGTCCTGTATGTTCTCGTCCTGGAGCAGCACCTCTACGAGTCCGAACCCTATCGTGTACCTAACCAGTATCTGTGACAGCTTCTCTACCTCTTCCTGTCCCATCTTCATTCCTTTGTAAGCGACCAGTTCTTCTATCAGGTCCCTTCCTACAGTGGTGAATATCTCTCTCATCCTTTCCGGGTCTGTGAATTCCTGTCTTGTCGGTTTGTGCTCTGCGAGTATGTTCCTTGCCATGTCGAGAAGTTCGTATTGGTCTTCGCTGAGCTTGAATTCCGGCGGGGTCATGTGGTAGATGTACTGCACTGACTCGGGCATCTTGAACACTTTGACCTCTGTCTCTTCGCCTATCGTGTAGTTGTCCATCTCTTCCCCTTCTGGGGGGTAGTCTGCCATGAGTTTTGTCCACATGAAGTCTGGCTTTATCAGTGGATGGAAGAAGTTCCTGTAGACATCCCTGCTTCCCATCTCGTATCCTGCGAGGAATGGTTTTGCCACTGTTATGAGTCTTGTCTTGTCGAGGAGTTCCAGGAGGTATTCCAGTATCGAGATGTAGTGTTCTATCCCGGGTTTTAGTTTCTCATCGACTATCTTGATGTAGTTTATCTTCTCTTTCCTGAGTATCCTTTTGAGTTCTACGTATGCACCTACAGGGTCTGACTTGAGCATCTGGTAGACAATCTTCTGGAGTTCGTTGTACCATGTGTTCACGAATTGTTTTGAGACCTCATCGACCTGCAGTGCCTGTATGGTGTACATGTCCTTATCTTTAGACAGTTTGTTGAATAGCAGTGCGATCTCTTTGAGGAGAAGTGTCTGGTTGTAGTCGTATTCGTACTCCCTTTTCTGCGTGAATATTATCTTGGTGGTTGTCGGGGTCTCTATCAGGTGGTCGATGGCCCTTGCCATGACTATCGGATTGTCCTCTACTGAAGGCACCATAGGCGCGCCTTCGTAATTTATCCGCATAGTGTTGTCTTCCCCTTCGCGGATGATCTCATATCCGTATAGGGGCAGACGGCCTCCGAATACACCCATTTTTTCACCTTTTTCCCGGGTCTCCTGGCCTGATCAGACCGCCTGACCCGACCAGTATACTACCGGAACATACTAACAATAACTTTATTATACTATATATCAGTATTTCTCGTGTCAATAACAGACGAAGGTATTTAATATTTGCTATGGTTTTTGTTCCCATGGCCCAAGATGAGCTTTTTCCAAGCTATGCTTTAAAGAGGTAAAAAATGGCAGACCCAGCGACACAACCACCAGGGGGGCCTCCAGGGATGGCGCCTCAGCCAGCTCCGCCTCCCAAGAAGCCCGGACTTTTCGCTCCTAAGCCGACCCCTCAGATGGATCTTGGCAAGAATGTCGCTGATCTTGCTGCTGAGATGAATAACCTGAACAGGCGTCTCCGCGTCATTGAGGAGAGGTATTCCAATCTCCGCAAGAAGACCCAGGTCACTGACCAGAACATGCTTGCTTCTAACAAGAAGGTTATGACCGAGGTGCAGGCCTCGCATGAAGAGATGGATGAGCTGAAGAAGAAGCTTGCTGACATGACTGACAAGCTTAAGATCATTGTCCAGGAGCTGAAGGAGTGCGCCAAGCATTCTGAGGTCCAGGTGCTCCAGAAGTATATCAATATGTGGGAGCCTATCAATTTCATAACCAGGGATTCTGCCCTTAAGATAATCCATGATGAGGTCGAGTCGACCTTCCGTGACCTTAATATCCGTCTCCAGCAGGAGCAGTACATCAAGGAGCAGATCAGGCTCATTCTTGAAGACCTCAGGAAGAAGTAAGTATGTTAATTGCTTACCTGCGACTGACTTTTTGTTATTCTGATATGAAGAATATCCCTGCTATCAGGCAGCCGCCGCTTATTATGTAGAGGATGTGGTTTATCAATTCTGGGAATTCTGGCAGTCCGAAACTCAGTGCTTTGGCTGCGTGCAGGCTTGGTATCGTCGTAAGTATTATTATGATCACGCCGAGGGATATCGCTGCCCATTTGAACTCGCTCTCCATCTTCACCCCTTCCATGAAAAGGCTTCTTCCGGCAAGGACAACGACGAACGTGGTCACGTATTTGATTATCGGCGCCTCTGCGAATGTTATCCCTATGAGTCCCATCAGATAGAGCAATGGTATGCCGCCGAGTATGAACAGGAATGCTGCGAATACCCCATATCTTATCTTCTTCGGCAGAACTAAAGTCACAAGAAGTATCACGCAGATGACGATCGTTATTATATCATCGACCACATCCACCAGATGATCACCCTTTCAGTGCCGTCGGACTTGCACCTCCGTGCCATGTCAGCCTCGGTCTTACCCTTATCATGAGTATCTTTTCGTTGAGGTCGTCGAACACGACCGCTGTTCCTTTCACTGGCGGCAGGTCGTTCATCGCCCTCTCTATCCCGTGTTCCATGTAGCTCTGTGCCAGCAGTCCCAGTGCCTGGACGTCCATCCTTGCTGTTATCCTGTGTGACAGCACTATGTCGCTCTGCGTCATCACGTCTGAGTCTATCTTTCCTGGCTGCTGTGTCGCTACCACAAGGCAGATTCCTGGCTGTCTTCCTTCTCTCATCACTATCCTTAATGGTTCTGTCGCTGCGGTCTTGTCTTTCTCGTCCTTCGGCAGGAACTCATGCGCCTCGTCTATCACCAGCCATACCAGCGGCATCTGTTGTTTCTGCGCCTCTTCCGCGCTCTGTTCTGTGAAGTATGTCTCGAGGTATTTTATGTCGCTTAGCTCTTCCTCTTTCCTGAACTGCATCCTTGTAACGAACAGGTGTCTTGATACTAGACCCACTGCCAGTGCTTTCACGTCCCAGCCTCCTGGCATTGTCGCGTAGCATGATACATCAAGGACGGTTATCTGTCCTCCCTTCGCCAGCTCCTCTATCGGCGTACCGTTGTCTGAGAATATGCCCCATCCCTCTGCTGTCTTGAACATCGAGATGACTGCGTCTTTTGTGAGCTGGTCCACTTCCTTGTCTTTGTATATGTAGTCGAAGATGTCTTTCATGGTGAATCTCTCTTTCGATTCCCTTATCTCTTC
>DUGW01000022.1 GCA_013331125.1 Candidatus Woesearchaeota archaeon
GGCATCGATCAAGGGGTCCGGTGCAGGTCACTGGCTGCAGAGGAGCTCTGTTGGCTGAAGCTGCTGAAGCACCGGTAGGCACCTTCGGTTTGCAATAGTTCTGTGTCTCGGTGCAGGCCGGAGCACATATGCACTGTGCATACCTTGACGGGCAATCAGCTCCGACACATGATGTCACTGCGGTAGGTGCAGCAGCCAAGCTCGCTGTAGAAGTAATTGGTACGTCATTGCAGATATAAGTCCGTGTAGGGCACACAGGTAGCTGAGGAGTACAGCCTAGATATTCACATACACTCTGGTCTACCCTGCAGCCGAGCCTTCCCAACTGCCCGAGAGGCCTTGCAGACGATAATGTTGACAGACCGCTAGCAGCACCTGTGTCAATGTTGCCTCCTGCTGGAAGGCGGTTAGCGATCATCGCGCCGCCCATGCCTGCGATGGCTCCTGCTTCCATCCCTGCGACGTCGCTTCCGACATAGCCTGAGTCATATGCTGTCGGGTAGTAATAACCCACAGGCCCGCGAGCAACAGGAAAATAAGATCTCATTGCCTGGCCAGCATATCCTGCATCAGAACCAGCAGGTATCATATACCCCTCTCTCATCATACCTGAGCCGTAAGGTGAAACCCAGCCGGAGTAATCAGAATTCCAGCCCCTCATCGCAGGAGCCAATGCCATGCCAGCAACTTCTTGGTCTAAGAACTGGCCTTGATATGCATTAGGTCCCCTGCCTAGAGCTGCTTCGCCAGCAGCCCAGGCCTGAGCATGCTTCCCAGTCCATCTTTGGAAAAATCCTTTCTGCTGGATCTGTGCACCACCAGAAGGTGTACCATATGCGTATCTTGCATTGGCATCTTCCCAATATGCCTGTGGACCTCCTTCAGGATCCTCTTCTGGTTGAGCAATCACAGCAACACTGAACATCATAAGAAATATCATCAAACATACTACTATCTTCTTCACATGCCTCACCTCTTTGGGTAATATAGAGAATCCAGAGAATTATCATATATAAATATTTCTTTAACAGACCTTAATCCCTGATGAAATCCTCAGTGAAAGAGAGCCCGCAGAGGCATCTGCCGTCATACTTCTCATTGCAGAAATCAAGTGAGCCGTCACAGGTTATGAAGACTCCGTTGCCCTTGTCGCAGGTGTTCTTCTTCTTGTCGCAGTTCTCAGGGAGCATGGAGCAGAGGACCTGCTTCCCTTCCCAGTCGCACCATTGGGATGAAGCGACATCACCTATCTCCAGATCATCGAACCAGGAAGTCGTGAGGTTGGCACAGCGGCACTCACCATACCTTGCTGCGCATTCAGGATAAGAGGCCTTGCATTCAACAGTCGATTCTATAGGATCTCCGGACATCGCGATACCTACCTTCTTGCAGAGATATTCATCGCTTAGGCAGTCACCTCTTTCTGCAGCATCAGCAGCTGCGTCTTCCTGGAAATCGAGAAGGTCGCTGGGCTTGCTGCCACCGGTGCCGCAGGAACATCTCGCGAAAGCGTTGCAGCAGTCCTCATAGTCACCATGGCAGACTATGTCTTCACCAGCATCAGTTGTGCAGTCATTGTACTGCTCGACACACTGCTCATTCTCAAGATCATAAGAGTCAAGGACATCTTCCGGGGGTACATATTCATAGGTTGCTGGGTCTTCTTTCTCGTCGGGAGATGCAGTGGGAGCAGGCTTTGGCTCTGAATAGCACCAGACAGTCCTGCAATCATCATATTGAGACTCGCAGTTTGCTTCAGAGTCAGGGCAGAATATCTCTTCATCATCCTTGTAACAGATCACTGCCTTGCAGTCCCTGATGTTGGTCGCTTCCTTGACAGTCTCTTTTATCCTGGAGCCTGTGCTCTTCACAGCAGTTGTTGTCTTTTCCACTGCTGACCTTGTCTTCTGGATCTCTTCTTCTACAGCGTGGCCTGTGATAGGATTATACTTGGGCTTGGTGAAGAAGTCAATCACCTTGCTCCAGAAAGAAGGGCTGTCAGCCTCATCATTGGAGGCGTCCTTCTCTTCAGAGAGAGTGATAGCAGTGCTTAGAAGTAATACAAAGATGACTGTGATGATCCAAAGCTCTTTTTTCATGTCTGACCCCTTTACAGGATGACAGCCCTGGCAGTGGTTAATAAAATTTATGATTGGCTTATGAACGACCAGCGACAGGTCTGCCAAGCCGATGGGTGAAAAGAAAAAGTAGGAATGGTTACCCGCTGTAGTCTCTCAACACGCTTCAACAGGCTGTTGCACAGTGAAACTTGTTATCAGTTGTTAGTTCGGGTGTAGCAACCATCCCTACTGGCCCAAAATGTGAGATGATAGATGCGAAAATGATAGTGAATCGGTATGGAATCAGAAGAAGGTCCTTGAGAAGATATCTGAAGAGATCTCTTTTGTGTGAGGGTGAGATGGGTCTGTTTGTGTCCATTTTAGTCGCCTCAAAACAAGTCATATCGGAGATATAAAACATATACCTAGACGGTCAAGTATATAAATTTTTCTCTAAAATTAGGGCACATTATATAAAATTTATAATTATTTTATATACTTTTCAGTAGCAGGGTCTGCTGGCTGAAAGGCTCACTTGCAGATATGTCTCTTGATCAGGACCTTAAGCTCCTTGATGTGTTCGAGCTTGTCCTTCTCAAGCTTCTTCCAGAACGCCTGTTCTTTGGTGTGGGTGGCCTCTTTCTTATAGTGTTTCCTTATGCGCCAAAGGCTCTGATGCTCGACATTCAGCTGCATCATCAGGTTGTATGCGTCGTTATCAAACATGGTATATCACCTCATCCTATTCTTTTTGTTCAGTATGCTGGTCTGTTGCTTGCGAAAGTCCGGTCATTCAAGGATCCTGGCAATCGCTTCTATCAACTGCTCTTTCTCGAATGGTTTCGGTATGCATATTAGTCTTTGATGCACCTGTCTCATATGCTCAGTAAGATCACCCAGCACAGTGATTGCGATGACGCTCAGATTCTGGTACTCATCCTTCTGTTTCATGCGGGCGAGGAATGTGTCACCAGCCTCGCCAGGAAGGATGATGTCAAGTATCAAGATGTCAATCTTCTGCCTTGAAAGTTCCTTCTCAGCATCTATGGTGTTGCCAGTTATTATAACCTCGAACTTGTCCTTCAGGAGATCGCGGTAGATCTCCTGCATGTCTTTATTGTCCTCAACGACCAATATCTTCTTCATTTTATTACCTCGGAAAGAATATGCTGATCTTTGTGCCTTTACCCACTCTGGATTCTATCTTCATATGTCCGCCATGGATGTCAACTATCTGTTTGGCTATCGACAGTCCTATACCAAGACCCTCAACAGAACTATCTGCCTGGAAGAATGGCTCGAATACTTTATTCAGCTGCCTCTTTGGGATCCCGATTCCTGTATCCTCAACAGTAATACGGAATGAGTGCTTCATTGCTCTGCATGAGATATTCACTGTCCCTTTGTCCGTGAATTTGATCGCATTATCTAAAATGTTCTTAAAAAGGTTCTTCAAAAGGGCGGGGTTGCCTGTGATTGTGCACTTGAGGCCGAGTTTTTGTTTTATCTTTATCCCTTTCTTCTGCGCTTCTGGTGCAATCTCTGAAAGCGTATCCTTGACGATGCCAAAGATGAAGATCTTCTTCTTCTCTATCTTCCTCAACTCCTTGAGTCTGCTGAACTCAAGGATGGTCTCTATGTGCCTCCGGAACATTATGGAATTACGGTGGGCAATCTCTGAATACTTGGCAATCCTCGCAGTATCCGGGAATTCCCTGCATAACTCTTCTTTGATGAGTTTTGTCGCTTGCGTCACGACAGATATCGGGGTCTTGAGTTCGTGAGACACATCCCTCAATATGCTGGATTTCATCTCGTCGATCCTCTGAAGCTCTGTGAGTTCCCTGTCTTTGGCCTGTTCAGCCTCTTTCTTTGCCGTGATCTCCCTTATTATCGAGATGGAACCCGTGTATGTCCCTCTATCAATTATTGGCGAGACTTTGGCCGAGAACCACACTGTCCTGTCTTTCAGTCTCATAGGATATTCGAACTCGAAAATTCTTCCTCTGCTATTCTCGACGAACGCTTCTTCTATCTTCTTGACGATCTCCTTCGGGAGGACCTCAGATGCTTTCCTGCCCATGAACTCTTTAGGATGCGCATATAACAGCGACCTCTCAGGGGCATGATAGAATGTGAATCTTCCATCAGTATCAAAACTGAAGACCATTTCATCCATGGAGTCGAACAAGCCTCTCAGTTTCTCTTCAGAAGCCCTCAGTTCGGATTCGATCCTCTTTGTCTTTGAGATATCCCTGACTATCCCCTGGACTATTGGAAGGTCGCCAACTTTGAACAGGCTTGCTGATACCTGCCCCGAGAACAGACTGTGATCCTTCTTCTTGAACAGGGCCTCAAATCTCACCCTCCCTTCTTTACTTACCGTCCTGAATGCCTGCTTTGACTTCTCATGTTCACTTGTTGGGTGCAGATCTGCTATGTTCAGCTTGAGAAACCTTGATCTTGTGTATCCGAAAAGCTTTATGGCTTTCCTGTTCACATCGATGATCTTCCCTTTAAGGTCATGCATGAAGATCGCATCATTCGATTCGTTGAACAATCTCTTGTACAGCAGTTTATTATCTATCTTGTCTTGCATCTTTCTCTTCTCAATCCACGTCTTCATCCTTTGTCAGGAACTCTTTCAGCTCATCTTTTCTCGGGCAGTTCCTGAAGTTGCAGACCTTGTTGGTCTTTATGCACTTCATAGATTCCCTGTCAGAGACCTTGAACTTACATTCATGCATTATCATATTGAACCAGCAGTCCTCTTCCCTCCTGTCTTTGACTATCTTCATGAGCTCCTGTTCCTGTTCAGACAATTTTTTTGCCTGTTCCATCATCCTTATCTCATGCCGTTCAAGAAATCTCAGCTTCTCTTCTATATGGTTGCCAGGTTCTCCATAAGTCCCAGGCTTCTTTTCTTTTCTGTGGTTTTTGCAGATCTCCTGCTCAACTTCGACCACCTTGTTGAGCCTGAGGATCACCTGTTGGAGCATGGTCTCAATCCTATGCAGCCGAAGGTCCATCTTCTCAAATCTTTTGTCAGAAAGCACCTCTTTGTCGTGAGGTTGGAGAGGCCTGAATGTCTCTTCATCGTCCAGTTCAGGGATTTCCGGAACCATGTGTGCTGATTCGCCTCACAACCCATATAAATGTTGTGTTGTTATCTGTGAGTGGTTTTATCACAACTTTTTTGTTTTTGATGTTTCTTCACGACATATCCGGATACACTACCAATAAATTCAATTATGGATTGTAGATAGGTATATAAATACTTAAATCAAGGATTGCTTGATGAAGCAAAAAGAGGTAAAAAGTGTAGATGCAGAGTCAGGCACATGGCTCGGCAACATGATACTTGCCGCACTGATGACAGTCACAGGACTGGTATTCTTATATTATATGAGAGACAACAAGACATTCATAACATTAGGTGTTCTTGCATTGGCGTGCTGCGTGGCAGTGATAATCGCAGCCAATACATTCTTCCTCAAGAAGCAGATGTTCTTCGACAAATGGGCAGACGCGATAAGATACTCAAGATACCCAGCGACCATGATAATTACAAACTTCAGCATGGTAGCATTCATAGCATGGCTGAAAGTCAACACGAAACTCGCCGAGTACCTCAACATGCCGATATTCCTCGCAGTGACATTACCGTTCCTTTTCTCAAGCCTATGCTACGGACTATGCGCATACCACACACTGATAGGGAACCTGCTCGACAAATCAGAACAGGCAGTGCATAAGAGCGGAAGATTAGGGATAATCTACTGGAAGATGGGACAGATATTCCTGGTGTCAGCATTGGTGCCGATGATCTCGTTGGTGCTGCTGATAGCGGCGTATGTGATATAGATTTGATAATCATATATTCGCCATTCTGTAAGTCTTTACCATAAACTTTATAAACTTCTTTTGCCGTAATCAATTCATCTTGCGATCTTAAGAGGTGAATGCTTGAGTTTCAAAGAACATGAGATATTCCTGATTTCTGCAGTGGCTATCGTAGCGATATTCGGATTGACGGTCATCTACTTCACATCAATGGACTATAGAGAGTCGCTTTTTGTTTCCCAGTCGATGAACCAACAGTCAGATGATGATACTGGAGGGGAATACGTGGGCATGGCTAAGAGAGTGCTTCCCAAGGCAGGAGGCGTGCCTACAAAGAGTGCATCAGCGTCGACTTCTGGAACTTCAAGCACTGCCGGAGGAATGGTCGGTCCCCAACAGGCAATCACTGTCTCTTCTGATGTTGTGACCACTCCTAAAGATGAGATCCCTGCTAAACCTGCACAGTTACAAGCTGAGATTATAGAATCGCTCCAGCCTGGAGCATACATCCAGACAGGCATAGAGACAAATGGCCAGATAAATTGGAATAATCTATATTTCATCGCCGCAAATCCACTGCCTGGCGAGGATTGGAAAAGCTGGGGCCTGGCTTTCCAATATGGTGTACCATTTGACGCATTGAGACTGTTGGTGAAGAAATATACTCATCTGGCTAGCGAGCCTGGTATCGTGGCTGACCTGCAGTATATGCGAAGCAGCGGACTTGACGCAACACCCGAGAATAGATACCGCGCACCAACCGGAAAGAGGTATAGGATAATAACTTTAGATTCAGTCACCTCGATTCAGGATGCAGCTTCCCACATGACGGTCTTCTGGGAGAGCGGCGTACGTAATAGATGTGAAGAGATCTATTTCTTCGGCGTCAGGACACATTGCTTCAATGCTTTGAGTATGCAATCTGCCGGCAGTACATATACTAAAGATGACAAGATGGCAGAGATCATCGGGCCTTTACTATACCTGAAACTGGCAGGTAGGGATAACCTCATCAATCCTCTGTTGGGAAATAGACGCATGAGTGCTTTTGACTACCTGAGAACTGAGAACATAAGATTTGTCGATGCATCAAAACCCCGAGTCCTGGGGCCTTCGCCCGGAAGTGTCGCAGCAGTCCTATGTGAAGGTGAGGATGTGATAGCTTTCTTCCATTGGAGATCAGCGGATCTCACAGCCATAGGAACAAAAAGCAACGGCGTCCCGACAGCATTTATGTGCGGAAACAATGACTTCCCTAAGGAACAGATAGCAGCATCATTATACCATGAAGGGAACCACAAACACCAGGTCACGCATGATTTTAATAATAACTGCGTACATACTATCGCAGTGGGTAATTATGATGCTGGATTCAACAGCGTATGGGGAGCGACCCTGTATTACTTCATTGACACTTACCAGAATCCAGAACTTGAGTTCAAAGAAAGGGAGCACGCGCACCACTTCGCAAAGGATTTGACATTCCCAAAGATATGCGCTGTCCCATCTGACTTCATGAAACAGTACCCGGCACCTACCAGTTAATCTATGATTAGATAGAGACTAGCAGTTGGATCATCGCTTTCTGAAGGATAAAGACGCCAGCGCCCAGATTTTCACGAAACCGAAGGTCTTGTGGACTGAAAAACCCCGTTTTTCTTTTGAACTGGGAAGTCCTTGCGGACAGCGGTTATCTTGGTCAGCGATGCCAGATCAGGCCTGGACATGCCGGGTTTCGAGACCGCCGCAGTACCGGATTGTGCCACGCTGGCGTTGATGCGTTCTTTTGTTATTTCGTCCGGTTGAACGCAGTGAGACCGGACTTGGCGCAGCTGTCCACTGGCTGGTCAGTGGAGACCGCCCGTGCCACGCTGGCGCGTAGAACGGTTGTTCCAGAACCAGGATTCCTTTTTTAAATCCTTCGATTTCGGCCTTTATTAACCCTTTAAAATGATTTTGCTTTTCTGGACTATATAATAAACGGCCCATGTTTTCTTTAAAAATAAATGAGGCAAATATTAAATACGATTCTTGCCTAATAATGAAAAGTATAGGTAAGATGATTTCGTACCTGAAACGGGGTGAATACTGTATAGTCTTCAGTAGGGGACAACATAGTGAGAAGAAGAATAGCAACAGGGGGAATGGCACTTTTCATGGTATTGCTAGTGCTAGCCGGAACTGCTTCTGCCCAGATGGTGAATTGCCCGATAAAAGTCTATGAGGGACAGAAAGTGCAATTGACACCAGAGGCATTCGATCCAGACCCAGAGATAGGGCCTGCTGGAGAACTATTATGGAGCTTCTCAGAGCCATTCAGCTCAACAGGGGCCTGGCAGACAGAGAAAGGCAAGAGAGGCATATTCCCATTCTATGTCACAGTATCTGACGGCGAACTGTCAGACACAAAACAATCATGCGTAGAAGTGCTGCCCAACAACAGGGCACCAGTCCTTGACCCAGTGCCGGAAGTGACTGTCATGATGGGCCAGGACATGAACATACAGGTCATGTGTTACGATCCAGACGGGGACCAGGTATATATAGACTACGAGTTCAACGGTCACCCGATAGCATATATATATTATGAGCAGCCCGGGGACTATCCATTGAGAGTGATATGCTCTGATGGATTCGGGGGTGTTGACAGCGAAATGACAACATTGCATGTACTGGCACAGGAAAGAGAACCTTACACTGTGCCATACGCAGTGACCCCGACAACCACTGTCGTGTCTGAGCCAGAGCCAGAACCAGTGGTTATACCATTCCCACTCCCAGGCATTGTAGAGGTTGAGGAAGAGCCACTGGAGATAGTCGAGCCAGTGCAAGGCAAGTGCCCTCTAGGCTATGTCGAAGAAGTCATACTGAAATATGAGCCTGTGTATACGCAGCAGCCAGTCCAGCAGCCATGCCCACTCGTACAGCAGCAGGCACCACAACAGGTTGAGATAGTGCAGCAGCCAGTCCAGCAGCCATGCCCATTAACACAGCAACAGACACCACAACAGGTAGAAGTTGTCTATCCAACAGCAAGTTCACCATGCCCGCTCGTGCAGCAGGTACCACAACCAGTAGAGGTCGTGCAGCAGCCAGCAGCACAGCCATGCCCATTGGTACAGCAGGCACCACAACCAGTAGAGGTCGTCGTGGTACAGCAGCCAGTGCAGCAGCCATGTCCGCTCGTACAGCAACAGGCACCACAAACAGTCGAAGTCGTCGTTGCGCAGCAGCCAGCAGCACAGCCATGCCCACTCGTACAGCAGGCACCACAACCAGTAGAGGTCGTGCAGCCTAAACCACAGCCAGTGCAGCAGGTAGTATGCAAACTGGTCGAGCCAGAGAAGGTACAGCCAGTCCAGAAGAAGACAGTGAAGAAGACAACACCTAAGGCAGCAGAGCCGAAGGCAGAGACTGTGCAGGATGCCTCAGCAACAAAAGAGTACACAATCAAGTTTGACCTCAAGAAGAAAGATGTCTCAGCACCTAAGAAAGTCATGAGCAAGATATTCGGAAAGAAGGCGATCGACAGGAAACTCGAGATATCAGGGTTCCTCTATTCAGAGGCAGACTGCAAATGTGATTCAGAGGTAGTCCAGGGATACGAGAACATGAAAGCACAGCCGGCAAGGATCGTACCGATGGAAGGCCAGGCAGTCTATACAATTTAATCATCACGCTCATATGAGAATCATACTCATATTGGAAAAAATCAATTCGAATAAGCCACTTCGGAGGTGTTTGGTAACATGAAAAAGAAAACCTACGTGAAATTCAGGTACCGAGAGAGCAACAACAAGCTCAAGATCGGGATCCTTGCAGGTGTCGGGGCACTGCTCATACTACTGCTCGCAATGATTGCTTTCGGACAGCTAGCTGATCCGCAGACATACATCAAGCAGGCAGAGAGCGATACCTACACAAAATATTTCTTCACAAGAGAAGAGTGCAGATACATCTTCCCAGAGGGAAGCTGTGTCGTGGATGACAAGTACTGCGACCTGAACTCATACGATTATCAGGTCATCGAGCTTGAGCCACATGAGAAATACTGTAAAGCAGGAACTATCGTGTACACCAAGCCAGCAGAGAACAACAAACCAGTCATAGTGGCAAAGCCTACAGACGGCAAATGCGAGTTCATCGTCAATGAAGGCGAGACAGTGCAGTTGCAGCCAGAAGGCTATGACCCAGACCCAGAGATCGGCCCAGCAGGCAAGCTCGTCTGGACATTCTATCCTCCTTTCGACAACAAGGGAGTCTGGAAGACCAGCAAGGGCGACGCAGGCATAACCGAGTCCAAGATCAAGCTCTCAGACGGAGAGCTGTATGACCTAAGGACATTCTGTGTCGAGGTATTGAGCACAAATGACGCTCCAAGACTGTCTCCACTGGACGACATAAAC
>DUGW01000009.1 GCA_013331125.1 Candidatus Woesearchaeota archaeon
CCTTACGCAGTCTTTGCCCATGCCTAAGCCAGACCGACACATCCTCTCAAGGTCTCCATACCTCTCATAGTGGAAGAAATAGACCTCCTCGCCTTGGCACTTGACTCTTGTCCTGTAATATGCGCCTATATCTATGCCTTCATAGTCCATGAGTGCTTTCTGGTCCACTGTGACCTCGCACCCTTCTATCTTCCCTTTGTAGACATGGCAGCCTGACAATGTCGCTGCAAGTGCCATCCCTAAGGCTGCTCTTCGTATCATGCCTATCAGCATGTCTGCCTGGTTTATTATTTTCACCTCATGATTATCATTAGATATAATTATATAATTATAAATCAAAAAATATTTATACCCTCATTGCCTACCTTCACCCATGCGCAGGAAAGTCAATGCTGTCGGCACAGGCACTCTCACTCTCAGTCTTCCTATGGGTTGGGTCAAGAGATGCAGGATCAAGAAAGGAGATGAGCTTTTTGTCAAGGAGAACCCTGACGGTTCTTTGCACATCCTTCTTGAGGAGTTCAAGTCCCAGGACCTGAAGAAATCTTTCTCTTCCAAGGGTCTTCTATCTTTCCTTGACAAGTTTGTCGCTGCTCTCTACAAGGCAGGCTATGATGAGCTGCATATCCAATATTCTTCGCAGGAAGAGCTTGACGTCATCCAGAAACTCCTGCAGAAGACCTGTCTTGGTTTTGAGGTCACTGAATTGACCAAGAAGACCATCACCATCAAGTCTGTGTCAAAGCTTTCTGTGGATGATTTTGACAGTCTCCTTAAGCGTCTTTTCAATATCCTGATCGGCATAACTGAAGAGCTGTATGACGCGGTCAAGAGCAAGGACGATGAGGCCTTGTCGTCGATCATCCTGCGTCACAACCTCATCAACCGCTATGCTGATCTCTGTCGTCGTCTGATAAACACAGGTCCTCATCATTTTGTCAGGCCTGGCCCTCTTTATTACGTCGTCGAGTCAGTGGAGAAGATATCCCATATGTATAGGCTGTTCACAGAGCAGCTTCTTCAGGAAGGCATCCACAAGGCTGACCTTGCGAAGATCAAGCTTGTCAATGACCACTTCCGTTCTGCCAAGCTGTTGTTCTATGATTATTCAAGGGAGGGGATGGCCAGTTTCATCTCCCAGAAAGAGGTCATATCAAACAAGATAGATGATCCGCTCCTGAAATCTATAGCGCAGTATATCTTCTACATGAACGGAAGTATCAATGTATTGAAAGAATGATTGAGTATGGTCAGAATGGTCCTGTCTTCACTGGCGTCCCGCAATTCGGGCAGTTCTGCGGGTATCTTCTCTCTGGGTCATAATTGAAATTATAGTTGCACTTGCTGCATCTCTTCTTTGACTTTGATGCGGGTATCGGTTTCACCTGTACTGGTTCTGTCCTCTGCACTGGTGTAGGTACTGTCCTCACTGCAGGCTTTGCTATTGGTGTGGGTGCTGACTTGAGAGGGTTCTCTTTTATCCTTCTCTCTTCTACGCATTTCTTGCATACCATCATCTTGTACACTGGGTCCAGCGTGAACTCGGTGGACACTGCCGGCCTGTTGCATTTCTTGCATGTGACCTGTACTGGTCTTGTCGGTATCCCTGCCATGCCTGGTACTCTCTCAGAACAGATATTTAAACTTGCTGGAGCTTAATAAGCAGGCCTGCTAAAGCCTTTTTTTCTGAGTGTAAATGTCGCCCCTACACAGTAATAAACATGCGAAAGCTTTATATATGATGACTTCTTCCTATCCCCTATTCTGCAGTTAAAACAGTTTTATCTATGTTTTACGAAGCAAGGGGTAAAAAATGAAAAAGACCATATTTTTGACCATTTTGTTGCTTTTGGCGACAGTACTGGCGACCGGGGTAAGTGCCCTTACAGAGGTCGTCCCTATCCAGCGCTCAGGCGATGTGCTGGAACTCAATGAACTTCTGGGTGATGTCACAGAGACCCTGGATGCATCTGATGCTCCTGTCGCTCTCGGCACCTATCATCTGTCAAATGGTATGGGTGTTACTGATGTCAATACCTATCTCAGGCTCCAGTGGGACTGGCCTCCTGAATATGCCCAGGCAAAGGTCGTCTATGATAAGGATGATGATGACAATGTCGGTGATTTCCTCTGGTTCGAGGATGGTGAAGAGGCTTTTACTTTTGAGTTGGAATTCGCCAATGGTCTGAGGTCTAACATCTCAGCGAACGGTGACCTCAATGATTTCATCGGTCTTGATCTGAGGATCTTCGGTGAGTTCTTCACTATAATGGCTGCTAATTATCAGCCTGCTACAGGTCTTTCTATGACTCTTGCAAGTCCTGTGAAGATTGTTGAGCTTGAAGATGCTGATCCTGCTCAGGTCTTCAGCGGCAATGTAGTGATCAACAGTGAAGCTATCGAGGATGCTGATGTTGATTTTTACTTCAATACCAATTTCGGATATTTCATGCTCTCAAAGATGAGGTATCGCCTCTACACTGATGGCATCGGCGGTTACGAGCCTTACATCGCTCCAGGTCAGGG
>DUGW01000124.1 GCA_013331125.1 Candidatus Woesearchaeota archaeon
ACGCCTATAATTCAGGCTCATTTTATGGCATCCCTGCCACTCCGTTCCAGGTCGCGGCCTTCAGTGGCTCTGGAAACATTATCTGGTCAGGGTCATTGCTGAGCACAACGACCTCGATCCCTTTCAGTCCTGACATCTCTGCTATCCGCATCTATGATGAACAGGAGTTCATCGCCAGGCAGGCAGCCGCCACTCCTGTCTTTGAGGCTGTCTTCAGTATGTGCAACAAGAATGGTGTCTGTGATTCCTGCTACGGTCTTGATTGTGAGACCATAGAGAATTTTGTAACCTGTCCTTCTGATTGTCCTTCTGGTAGCAATGATTCCTATTGTGACCTGAAGCGCGACAAGGTCTGCGATCCTGATTGTCCTGGGATGGATGGTGACTGTGATGGTTGTGGTGAGTTCTGCACCTTTGACGACGCTACGTGCGATAGTCTCGGCGGCACCTTATGCCTGGGTGATGCTCTTTGTGAAGGCGGGCGTATGGCCTTTGGTCTGATGGAAGATGGTGTCCCTGTTGATGACTGCTGCATCGAGGGCGGTAAGTGCCAGGTTGAGGGTTTCATTGACGAATCGACTCTCACAGAGGAGGATCTTGAGTTCCTGGATGCTGACATCGATGCCGACATGCCTGGTGCGGAGTCGATCACAGAGGATGGTGACACTCCTGGTGCGCCTATGACTTATGGAGAGATGCAGGAGGATTCTGAGAGGATCCCTCTCACGCCTGAAGATCTTATAATGGAAGAGGAAGGTCCTGACATCCTTGCGAATGCTATAGTCATTGTTGTCCTTTTGCTTGTCCTGGCGATCCTCATGATAATTGTCAGGTCAAAGTCTCCTGCTGGCGTGCACAGCGAGAAGACGATCGGTTTTGTGCGTAATGAGATAAGTGCTCTCTACGCCAAAGGTCTGGACAGGGATCAGATCCGCCAGGCCCTTATCGGAAAAGGCTACCCTAAGGATCTTATTGACAGGGAAATTGATAGGGTGTTCAGCGAGAGTAGTGGAAGATGAATAAGAGATATCTTGTATGGATCTTGGTATTTTTGTTGTCTCTCTTGCTTACAGCTACAGTCCGTGCCGAATGCACCGGCACTCAGGAATACAGCAAGGTCTTCTCATATGGCTCTCCGCCTAATTTCCCGGCTGACGGCGCTAAGGTCTGGGTCCCTAAAGAGGCAAATTGTGCAGGGACTTATCCGCTTGTGATCTATCTGCATGGCTGTAACCGGCCTAAGCTCTATGAGTTCGGTGGCGGCTCTCCCTACGACATAATTAATGTTGCCAAGAAAATCTATGAGAAGAACAAGACAGGCCCTGCGATATTCGCCGCCCCTTCACAGGTTGCAGGTTATGATAAGGTCTGTTCAAAGGGTCTGTGGGGATCCGATTTTGACATAAAGGGTTTTGTCGACACTGTGAAGAGTAATCTTCCTGCTGGGGTCCAGATAGGTTCAATTGCTGTCACTGGCCATTCAGGCGCAGGTATGGACTTGAAATATGGCATCTTCAGTGCTGTCGGTAAGATAAATCCTATAGCTATCGGCGCATTTGATACGTCGATGCAGCCAGGACTTTTCACCGACCTTAAGAAGACCTACACTGGCAATCTTCTTGTCGTCTATGGCACTAACCGTGACAAGAGGACTGAAGTTGACAAGGTCCTTGGCGTTGATAAACAGGTTGCGTGTCCTGCGACTGCTGCTGACACCCAATGGCCGATGACCTTCACTGGCTGCTTGTCTGATTCTCTCGGTAAGACCTTTAGTTTCTATATGGGCACTCCTGACCATGACAAGGCTGTCGGTGTCGGTATGGAGCAGTTCCTTCAGAAGTTTTTCCCTAAGGGAGGGACTATGGGTACAACTCTTGCTTCCGCCCCCACCTCATCGATTTTAGGTCCTGTCCAGACATCCTGCACCCCCCCTTCTTATGAATATGGCACCATCTCTAATGAGATGTATGATATCATGGTCTCTGCTGACAAGGGCATGACCTCTATCATCGGCATTGCGAGGATGCCTCTTGCCGTCGGTATTGATAAGTCATCTTTCAAGTATGAAGATATCAAGTGCACNNTGGCTTAAGACCCTCTATGGCAATCAGAAGTTGACCATCGAGCCTAAGATGGTCGAGGTTCCATTCACTGAGGATATCAAGGTTAAGCTCCATCGCAGGGTGGCCCCTTCTGTAATCTGCGTTCTCAAGGCTGTCGAGAAATGCAAGGAGTGGCAGGATTATAAGGTTAATGATATCATCGGTTACGAGTGGAAGGAATTCACCGATACCACAGAGATCATACCTCTCTCAAGCTTTGGCATAAGCATCGACATCAACCCCGACAGCAACCCGACAGGCCCTGGAGTGACAGGCGATCTTCCTCAATGCCTTGTCGATGCCTTCAAGCAGTTCGGCTGGTCTTGGGGCGGTGATTACGCAGGGACAAATGTCCCCGCACATTTTGAGTTCCTTGCTGATCCAAGTCTCATACAGGTCGGCACGCCCAAGATGATAACTTCAGGCACCCAATTGCCTATCGGTGGTGGAGGGCCTGTAGGTGAATTGATGGTCCGCGCAGACACAGAGAGCTACAAATGCATCTATTGTTGGGATATGGTGAAGGCGCATGACACCTGGTATCCTGACGGTAAGAAGACAAAGATCCTTCCGCAGTATGAGTGTTACACTGCGAAGTGTCCGCCTAATTCAGTCGTGAACAAGAACGTGAAGTTCTATTCTCAGTCTGACAGGAGTAACCCGCATCCTCCCTCGGCTGAATGCAATAAAGACAGTGAACGGGTGTGGTACAAGAACGGCTGTAGTTCTTTCTCATTTAGGACTGCGCTGTCTGCATTTAACATCATGTTGACTCCTGAACAGGTCTATTGTTCTGCCAAACATGACAAGACTTCCGTCTATCCAAGTTTTTACGGGAGGATAAAGGGAGCCACTATCGCTGCAGGCGCTGACTACAAATCTATTCCCTATGATTGGAATCAGATGATTGCTGAGATAAAGCAAGGCAAGATTGCAGTATTCGATTTCAATGATCGGGCTTCGTCTGTGAAGACCCGTCCTAAGGATTCGCTCCAGCATTTTGTCGCTGGTATCGGCGCTAGCGCTGATGGTGAATACATGTTGATAAATGATGTTGCTGGTTATCTTGGCCGTAATGCTCCTAACATAGTGGTCAGCCGCCAATGGTGGGAGCAGTCTGTCAAGAAGGAGGGTCGGGTCCTGAGCATTATAGGTCCTAAGCAGGGCGCTACACAGACACCGACAACCACCGTATGATGATATTCATGGAAAACAAATCACGCATCAGGATATGTATCTTGTTCTTCCTAGTTATGGTTCTCTGTCTCCCTTTGACGCTGGCTGCTGACCTCATGGTCTACACTGCTCCTGGTTTTGATGTTGATGGTCTCGACGTGAACATCCTTGAGCCTAACATGTTCCATTCTGATGACTATATCTCCAGTGGCGAGATAGGTGAGAATGTCATTGTGCTTCTTGACAGCTCGAACAGGGTCCTTGCTCAGGCCGGTCAGGAAGAGGGTCTCACTGTGCTTCCTTTCAGTAAGGGTATGGCGCAGGTTGCAGTCTATAACAAGTATGCGTTTGAGGCTGGTGGTACAGAGGCGACTCCTGTCTACACTCAGGATATCTCTTTCTGTGACAATGATGGTGTCTGTGAGCCTTGCAATGGGCCTGGTTGTGAGTTGGCTGAGAATTATCTTACATGTCCTGATTGTGCCTCGGGCAGTCCTGACAGGTTCTGTGACCTGAAGAAGGATATAATCTGTGATCCTGACTGTAATGGCATAGAGATTGATTGCATCGGTTGCGAACCTGCCTGCATATTTGAAGGGGCTGATTGCGGATCTGTCGGCGGCATTTTATGCGATCCGGCTGATGATTGTATTGGTGGCTACTTTGCTATGGGCCTGAAGGATCAGGACCGGATAATTGATAACTGTTGTATTAGCGGTTTTTGTGGAAGTCTGGCTGAGTACATCGAGACCAAGCGCCAGATTGAGTTCTATCCTGAGAATTATGAGGCTCCTGAATTTGAGCCGCCGACAACCGATTGTCCGGGTCGTGGCGGAAATCTTTGTGACTGGAATGAGGAGTGTGATGGTGAATGGGATATCTATATTCCTTCTGACCCCGCAGAGTCTGTCAATGAGGATGGTCTTTGCTGTATCGGCTCCTGTAGGACTCCTGAAGAGGATAGGGAGCTTCCTCCTGCGTATGTCCTTGATCAGCGTGAGACCGATGTCATGCCTACGCCTCAGGAGGTCGCTGAAGCGCTTAAAGGTCTTCCTCCGGCTGATCAGCTTCCTGTCTACATCGACGAAGAGGAGCTCATGATAGAGAAGGATGTTGATCAGTATCTTGATCCTGACAGTTATAATTTCAGCGAGGAAGATATTGCCGCTGGTGATTTTCCTCACGAGATGATGCGTATCACACCAGAAGATGAAGAACCAGAGGTGATGCCTGACGTAAGCACCGGGCCCATCACAGAAGTGATTGGTTTTGCTCAGGAACAGGCAGGCAAGGTAGGTATTGCTCAGGTAGCTGTGCTGATTATAGTCCTTGGGTTATTGATTGCCGGCCTCGTCGGTATCTTCAAGGCTGTCGCCAGGAGTAAGGTGCCTATAGCTCTCGGTCCCGACCTCCAGTCTGAGATCGACGATCTGGTCGCGCAGGGAAATGATTATAAGAAGGTAGAGTCGATGCTTGTCCAGAAAGGTCATGACAGGTCACACGTAGATGAGGAGATAAGGAAGAATTATCAGATGAGGCTAGCCCAGCAGAAAGAGGCAAAAGCAAAACTGAAATAAGATGAAAAGACATCATATTGTATGGATATGTATTTTGGTTGTCTTAGTCTTTGCTTCTTTCGTTTCCGCTGTGGACACGCCCGTCCAGACTGCTGACATCAAGAGCCAGGGATTCAGTCCTCTCGTAGGCCCTCAGCATTTTGACTGGTTCATCAAGGACCCTCCTCCGACTGGTCCTCCCGATTTCAGGGTCCGTACCACTGGCTATTATTTTGCCGTCGAATCTGAGTATCCTAAGTGGTATGATGCCAGCAAGAAGAGGTCTATCAGCTTCTATCATGATGTGAAGATGCAGGGTTCTGCCTTCACGAAGGATGGTAAGGTGATATGGTACAACAAGATCCAGCCGACCAGGGAGGCTTCTGAGAAGTATTTTGTTGATATTGATTATTTCTTGGCTGGCAAAGGCACAACTTATCGGCCAAGGAGGAGCATTGCCAGGAATTGGATCGCGGGCACTCCTTGTTATATCCCTAAATATTCCCGTGTATATATCAAGTGGCCGCAGGAGAATCATCCTTTCACCGGTTGGTACATTGCCGAGGATACTGGTGGAGCCTTCAAGGGTAAATGTAAGATTGATATCTTCATGG
>DUGW01000031.1 GCA_013331125.1 Candidatus Woesearchaeota archaeon
ACCATGCCTAACAGGATGAAAAAGATGCCTGAAAGGACCAAGGCCAGGAGGGCGAAGTTCTGCATGAACTTCCGCTCAAACCTTTCAAGGACGCACTGGAACTTTGCCATGATGCTGTCCACTTCCTGATCCACCTTAGACATGATACCCTGGAGAAGGAACTCTTTGATCACATTGAACATGCTACCGAAAATAAGAGAAACCCAATTAGTACTTTCCTCTTCAGCCTCTTTTTTCATAACGATACCAGGGGAATTGTCTTATTTAAATGTTTCTAAAGCAAAAGATTTTTAACCCATAAGATACAGGGTATCTGCATATCACCCAAGAGGTCATAATAATGTCAGAAAAAGAGATAATGGACAAGCTCAAGGATATCGAGAAAAGGGTCGCACACATAGAAGAGATGGAAGAGGAACAGCTCGATGAAGAGAAGAAGATAGAGAGCGAGGAAGAGAAAGAGCTCTCAGAGCTGAAAGAAGCGACAAGGAAGGTGCAGTTCACAGACATAGCAGACTGGCAGAGATACATATGGGAAGGATGCAAGTACAAAAAAGAGGTGAAGGAATCATCCGAGGTGGACTTCTTCTGCGAGAAGAATAAAGGACCATGCAGGTTCGAAGGATGCCCGCTAAACTATGCTGACTCAGAGGATTGACATCAAGAGACTGAAAAAAGAGACAGAAGAGCTTCTTCTAGAGATAGAGCGCAAGAAAGAAGGATTAGTGATGCAGGAGGAACAGGCTGGAAGCTGGAAATTCCCGCTCCTGCACGAGACACTGAAAAGGCTAGAAGGAAGACTCCTCGGAGTGGAATACCCACAAAAGACAATACGCTGGATAGCAGAACAGGTACAGGCGATAAGGAAGACCATAGAGGAAGCAGGGCAGACAGAAGATACAGAACAGTTCGATGCACTCATGAAAAGACTGACCGTGCTGCACCAGAACTTCGCGATACAGGTAGGAAACCTCAGGAGAGAGATAAGGAAGTTTGCCAACCAGGTTACACAGCTGAACGTGAGACTCTCTAATTATGACAGGCAGGTGAAGATAGACCTGGAGATGATAGAGAAGTTCACATCCCAGGAAAAAGCGATCATGAAANNAAGACGCAAAACAGGCAGAAGAATACATCAAGACCCTTGTGGTAAGGATAACTGATGATGATATCATGAAAGGACTCGCCCAGGACCTGATAGAGGCAGAGAACATAGCCAAGGACATGGTAAGGAACCTGGAACTGCTGAAGGAGAAGATGGCAGAGGCAGAGAAGACAAGAGTCCTCAAAGGGAAGAAGGACAAGGAACAGATAGTGAAACTGCTGGCTTACTGCATAGTTCTGCATAGAGACGCAGCATCATACATGACAAGGATGAAGAAGACAGAGAAGAAGGCAAAAGAAGGACTCAATGACCTCAAGCACATGCTCTCGAAGATAGGGAAGTTCCCGGACTCATTGACCGTCCTGATGATACATACAGAGAAGCTGATACTTGACTGCTATGACCTGCTGTACAGGACAATGAAGAGTTTCGAAGAGAAGAGCATCGTGCCGAAGATAAACGAGGTCCTTCATAGGAAGATAGCTGAGCCTATCGAGAAACACAATGCAGCGCTGGAATATGCAATGTTGAAAGAATCACAGAGAAAGGTGCAGGTCATCGCGCAGGAACTGCTTGACGAGAAAAGAAGAGTGAGTTCTCAGGTAAGGATCTAAGCCCTGTTGGAAGTAGGCAGGACACCAGAAGCCAGTTCATCCAGGCGGCTTGTTATAGTGGATATCACCTGAGGCAGGTAGGTATCTGAGAGGCCCTCCCGCCTAAGCTCCCTGAAAGGTTCTGAATCAGGGAAATACCTGAAAGTGAAAGTGACTTTCTTTGGGTGCATGTAAAGCTTACCTCTGCCAGGAGCCATCACCTCAATACCGACAGCGACAAGATGAGAATCGATAGAGATGCTGTTGCGATCGACAGGCTCTACGCTGTATAAGGTCTCTCGCATATCAACGACGAAAGGCTGGGAGACGACCTTGATGAACCTCGAGGTCTCGGGCCGCTCAAAAGCAAGAAGATACTGACAGGACTCCCAGATACGGTCAACAGCGCCAAGACCCCCAGCAGGAGTTATATCAACGGCACCTACCTTGAGTCCTGAAGGATCGAGGGTCCGCTCAGGAAGGTCAGGAAGGATAAGCGCTCTCAGCTCCTCAGCAAGCTGATTGTGGGCCCTAGCAAGATTCTTCGCTCCGATCCCCCTTATGCTGTGGTAGTGGTTTGAAACCCTACGACAGATTTCCATGTTGTCCATGAAGCAGATGGTAGAGGATTTGAATTTATAAATATTGTTGTTACTTATTCAGAGTAACAAAATAGTAAGCTTTATAAATGGGCAAGACTTGCCTGAAAGTATGATACGCGAAATGTTCAAGACAAAACGGGGCACCTACCAGATGGATGAAGATACGGGCCTCTACACTGTCAAAGGCCAGGATTGTACACCAAAGAGATTCCTGGGAAGCGTAGACCCTGCCAGGACAATCAGGGTACAAGGAAGAGAGATGATCCTGGACCACATCAACCCAAGATACCGCGGAGAATTCCTCGTGTTCAATCTCATGGATGGGTATACAGGAGGTTTCAATCCAGAATTTGTGGAAGGACACAGACCGTTCGGGATAAGCTGCGACCCAGAAGACATACTGTTCATAGGCATGAACGACCTCAGATTCTCAGACGGCTTCATGGAAAGATTGCGAGAGATGGACCCCAGAATCATGATCGAACTGGGATCAAAGATAGAGACAGTATACAGACAGATGACAGACGCAGAGAGAGGATACCGTGTCCTCAGATGAATGATAGTTCTTGGATTTTTCTGTTGGAAGATATTAGTAACCGTTATATACCACCACCAAACCCCAAAAGCCCATGTCTTACGAAGCAAGTTTCAAAACACCAGATAATGCGCAGGCTGTATACCAAAGAATGAAGGGATATTACAAAAAGCGCGATCCTGCATTAGCAACACAAATCAAACTAAATGGAAAGACGATCACAGGCCCGGATGAGACATTAGAAGCTCTGCTCTGGAATGCTGATGATGTCGGTGCCAGGTTCAAGCAGAAGACCATCTGAGCGACAGAATCATCTCTCCTCACTTCTTTCCTGTATAGGAAATCTCATTGAGATCCACGAGATAGAAACCTGCTGAAGTATCGTTGCCTATGTACATTGTGGGGCGCAGATTGACCTTATAGACACTGCCTTTCTCAAGCGCGTGTATGATGCCCGGGTTATCCTCCATGAACTCGACACCTTCTACCTTCGATCTCTCGAATGCTTCACGGACAGTTATCAGACCATCACCATTGATGTCACTTACAGGATCAGAGAGGTTCTCGATGAAATCCCTGCTGCTGGAGAAATCAGTGCCTACAATACCCAAAGAGTTGGGTTGAGTTGAGGCAATGACTACATAATCACGCAGGCTGACAAGACCGATATAACTTCCCGAATTGCAGGCATCAACATAGAGAAGACCGAAACCAGGCTTCACCGTCCTGATGATATCAGCAAGTTCATGAGGATACATCTCAGAGCCTTCCATATCAAGGGTAAGGACTGTGCCATGGGTCATGATATTCACAAGAAACACATCATTATCATCGACTTTCTCAGAAAATCTCCTGACAATCCGCTCGAGATTGCTTTCTGTCGCCCTGTGATCCTCACTGTCAGAGAATTCATGATCCCTGATTGCATCTACAGCATCAGTGTTGTAAGGCATGTCAAAATCAGGATTGCCATCTGCGTAGACAAACTCGATGTTCTCATCCTTGAAGCCAAGATCCAGAAGGTCTTCGTAGACATAGGTGCTGTTGAGCCAGAAAAGATCAGTATCAGTCACATAAGCAGTACTACCGACGACAACCAGAGCATATTTAGTCACAGGATCATCAGGTCCGTCTTTAAGCGTGAAAGGTCTATCCGGTTCTTTTGGTGGTTGTCTCATGTCAACAGGAGCGCAGCCAGTGAAGGCAAGCGCAGCTGACAGTAACAAAGCCTTTAGCGAAGGTACTCTCATGGACTGTGTCCTGGAAATCGCGTTTTATAAAACAAGAAGTGAGAGATTTTTATCAAAAAGAGGAGAAAGAGGAAAACAATAAATAACCCTGGCAGCACGCCAGCGCAATGCAACGTACAAAAGCGCCGCTAGAAAGGATAATACCTATCCAGACAACAGTCTACAGGAAGACAGTAGAATATTTCAGGCCCAGAGAGATAGCTGTGCACCTGCCTGTCGTGATCTATGGAGCGGGCTTCTTGTTGATCGACATGACAAACAGAGCATATGTTCTTTATGAAAGAGGCGCCCGAGAATTTGACGTTGCAGTCATAGAGTCTGACGAAGAGTTCAGAGAGAACTTCCGGGCACCCGCGAGACATAAGACACTTGAAGGGTTCATCAGACATTACGAAGAGGTCTGGAAACCAACCTGCCAAAGACTCGGCGTGTACAGGATCTCGGACCTGAGGATAGGCTGATTAATGATTCAGGCAGAAGGAAAGTGCCGCTGACAGGTCTGAACCAGTGACTTAAGGACGAAAAGTTTATAGTGCTGAACAAAGAAGGCAATAATATGGCAAAAGAATTCACAGAAGAAGAGAAAGAACACTGGAAGACGTTTGATATCGACAGGAAGATAGAACAGTTCAAGAAAGAGATGGAAACTAAAAGTGATGATGAGAAGAGGCAAGAGCTTGAGAGACTGAAGGAATATCTAAGACTTGTACAAAAAGGAGAGGTCGATGACATCCTTGAAAACATAAGGTTAGTGGAGAGGAAAGTCTCCCTGCTGGCAGAAAAAACAGTTTAGAAAGGCTATAACCCATAGTTTATAGAAAAGTATATAAGTTAAGTCCATATAAACACCAATACATATAATATTCATAGAGGTGTATAAATGGATGCGAAAGACAATAGACTCTTCATGGTTTCTGCTATCGCCATTGTTGCAGTAGTGGGTATAGTGGCCATATATATGTTTTCAATGAGTGGATCCGTAAGGACAGAACCTGTTAAGGAACAGGCATCTGAAGAATCCTATACCCCGGCACAGGAGTATGCAGGGCAACCGATAAAAGCACTGTGTGTTGATTCAGACCCCCTAAACGACCCTCTTGTTGTGGGAACAAGCACCCATAATGGATATACCTATCAAGATAAATGCGTGAAGAGATCAGAGTGCAGCGATGTCTATTGTTATAATCCCATGCACCAAATAGATCAGGTGTACTGCCAATCAACTACTTGGGTAAGATACCAATCCAATGCAGGTATTCGTCTCCATTCATGCTATAGTGATGAAACCGAGCCCATGAACTGTTATAGGGGAGCGTGCAGAGAAAGATGCAACAAAGATGAAGATTGCACCCATCTGGGAACAGATTACATCTGTGAGAATTATGACCCATACCGCAAAAGAGTATATGGTACAGAAGCAGGAGCTCCTACAGCACTTGCTGGATCATGCATCCCAAGGTCGCTAAGTCTTTTGAGAGCTTTTGACGCTTCGACAATCGCAAGCGTACAGGTCAAAGATGTAAGCGGTTCTGGTGTGATCACCTTACCAGAGCCTACACAAAAGCCCCAACTTCAATTCGCGTACCACAGAACTACTGGCGGCCCGGCAGCCGGTGCTCCAGCTCTTGAAGGCGACATATATGAAGGTGACGAAGTAGCACCTCCTACTCCACCTCCTTACTGTTACCACTACCCTCAAGAAGGTACTGAACCAGCAAGGACTGATGATATAGTCCTTGTATTCGAGGTCGACAACCTAGCTCCGGCGACAAGCCATGCTTTTGCAGATTTCAAAGGCGTTGAGTTGTACAGAAACTGGCCAGGAGGTTCGCAGAACTGCCTTTCTTCAACTACAACCGGAAGCACAGGCATCCATTTCAATTGCGACATATACAATTATCCGATAGGAAAATCGTTGAACACCAAAGCAGGCGAACTTAAAAAGGCTCATATAATCCGTCTGCACTACTCTTCTGGAACTCCACTGGCACCGCTGGGACAGTTCACCAGTTACACGATAGTTGCAACTGATTCGAAGTATCCATATGGACAGTTCACAGAAGATGAACTTATCCAAACTGATGAAGCAAAAGCTGCAGCAAGAGTACAACCCGGGGAGAAAGCAGTCTTTGCAGTGATGTCTGACACAACAGCAGTTTCAGGCTGGGGTCTTATGAAACTCTGGGGAAAGTCATATATATTGACCAAGTCTGACGGAACCTATAACTTGAACTTCAAAGATTATTATGGCGACCCCATCTCGGTCACCAAAGTCCAAGCAAATGTTCCAGGAGTTGTGAATCCTGAAGATAAGAATATCAGGTTAAGACCAAGATACACGCAGTACATCAACAATAACAGATGTAAATAATCCAAATCATTTAATATTTTATCTTTATTTCTTTTGGCAAGAAAAGTGCTTAAGTCAATTGAACTCGTGATATTCTAAAGAAGAAAGCAGAAGGGATAGTGAAGGTGCCGCTGACGGAGTTGAGGCCTTCTGTAACTACTCATCAGTCACTAATTTTCGAAAGATTTATAAGTAGTCCGGTATAAACCATTGAAATGAACAAAATCAACAACATATTGGTAGCACTTCTTCTGGCGACTAGTGTAGCCAGCTGTAAAGAAAAAAAAGAAACTTCTAGCATGGGAGTAGCAGCTAAATTTCCAAAAAAACCAAAAAGCCCATGCGTTGCAGAAGCAGTTCTCCCAGTATATGAAATCGTAGTTCAGAAAGGAGAATCAATCCTTATGTACCTTCATGGAGATGTAGGAAACTTTGCACTACCCTCTGACGCTTTTGATGAGCAATGCGCACTCAGGGATTATAGCAGCAAAGGATGGGGAGATGCTGTCGAAGAGCGCACTATGGCAATAAAAGAAGCCATATCAACAATTGATGCTCTTGTTTTTCTTAACAACGTCAGATCGCCTGAACAAATAAAAGGGTATCCATCCACAACAGAAGCAGGGTTAAGATATCTCAACAGAAAACTTTTTCACCCAGGAAATATAGTCAGAATACCGAAATTCCTCGATCCCACATATGGGCATAACAGCCAAATCGGAAAATTGGAAAGAAATGGCAGCTATGTGGGAAATCTACATGTGAGTTTTGTACCATTCAAGTCCAAGAAAGAATTCTATGAAGCAGAACCTAAAGGGTATTTCAGATCCAAAACAAGATCAAGAAATATGAGTTTCAGATTCAGAAAAAAATAATTCAGCTCTTTTCTAAGATATGAAAGAAGGCTTGAACCCCATACTGCGAGGGATTCAAACCCAGGATTATGTGCCGCTGACGGGACGCCCAACCAAGAAACAAGTCCTTGATATTTGAGCCCGCGACCTCTAGATAACCCAGTTTGAGGTTTGTCATCGCCACGCTTGGTGGCTCATCACTCAAATATATGAGTCTAGCGCTCTAACCAGGCTGAGCTACAGCGGCAT
>DUGW01000073.1 GCA_013331125.1 Candidatus Woesearchaeota archaeon
CTTTCTTAACCTCGCCGAAAGGATCAGCAAGGGCGATGAACAGCAGAGAGAATATTATCATGCGCGAAATGAACATGGTTATGCGATACCTGCGTCGGGACTTTACCCATGCAATGTCGCCCAGCCTTTTCTTGTCGATCTTGACAAAACTCTTGACAAGGATCAGGATAAGGATGACTGCAGCTATCGGTATGAGCCAGAGAAGCTCAGGCTGCTGGAACCTGAAGGTATCTTTGTAGATGGAGTTCAGGATGTCCCCTGTCGGGTCGGTGAAGAACTCGAGCATCAGAGGTCACCCCGCAGTTTTATCCAGAGCAATTCAAGCAGAACAAAGATGATCACTGCTATGAGGAACTGCCTGGCAAGTTCAAGAGGAGCCTCCTGATCCTTGAGCATGGAANNGCCATTTATGTCAGACTCGCGCTCATTCAGGAGATTGGCCACGAAGTTGCGCTCATCAGACATGTAGATACCCTGATAGTCAAGGATCACCTTCTCTTCCTTGACCTTGCCTTTAGGAGTCTTCACATCCTGACGCGTAAGCATATGGGCGACCTGGCCAGTCTTGTAGTTAAGATTAGACACGTCCTGCTTCTTCATGACCATATCAAAGAGCCTCTTCCAGAAGACAGGATAGAAGATATCATTCTTGAAATCAGAGGAATCATCCATAAGACCCACGTAGACCACGACGCCCTTGCCCATGTTCTTCACAGCAATCATCGTCGTGTTCTCACCGACCACTGCCAGCGATGTAGCGCCTTCGACAGGGACTGCGTTAAGGTATTTCGTCACCCGGCCGAAATTGATATCCTCAGTCAAGGAAGTGATCATATTCGTACGGACATAAGTCTCCTCAGAGACAAGAGGAGGAGCAGACTTGCTGGCACGCTCTACAGGAAGAAGACCTATGAAATCGATATCAAACAGGTTAGGCTGGGCCACTATTATCAAGGCAGCACCATCCTCCACCTTCTTCCTGATGTTCTTGTAGGTGCCTGGAAGCACAAGGTCAGGCTTGATGTTGTTGATGATTATTATGTTATGGGCGATGTCAGGGATCTTAGGCGGAGTGCCACGCTCGACCTTGATGAGAGGGNNCTCTCGCAAGATACTTGGTGACTGTGTTGGCGATAAGGAGAAGAGGGATTTCAGCCTTGGAAGGGGCAGAGATGAAGACATCGTTGTCGACCTTGAAATCATCATCCTTAGGAGGAGGGATTATCGAGAATTTCGACAATGCGCCCGGCGTGGGGAAGTTGACCAACTCAGCAGCTCCAGGTTCGATGTCAAGGGTGTTAGATGAGAGGTTGGCACCTTCCATCTACATATGGATGGTCGTCGCCTCTTCATTGAAATTCTTGATCTGGACAGAAGTGCGGTCCTCGTTGACATCAAGGTCTATTATTCCTACGTTCTTCGACTTCACGTCCGGGTCTATGATAGGGATGAAATCGACAAAGACGCCTTTGGACTTGAGGATGTTCTTCGCAGCGTTGAAATCCTTATGGCTGTTGGTCTCGATGAAGTCAGAGATCACGATCACGCGGTCCTTGTCCTTGACATAGTTGCCAGCGAAAAGGATGCCATCAAAGATGTTGGTGGAAGTGTCCTTGGGCTCAAGGTCGTTCAGGACAGAGGCTGCCTTGCCCTCATCAGCATCATCGATGACAAGCTCAGGGATCGAGCTGATGGTTATTATCGCATTCTTGGAACCGAGATTCTCCTTGGCGATATCGATGGCCTTTGTCAGGCGGGTATCACCATCCAGCTCCACCTGGGAAGAGGCAGAGACATCGATGACTATAGCAGTCTTCTCAACAAAGATGTCCTGAGAGACAGTCATGAAAGGCTTGGCGATAGTCACTGCGAAAAGGAGCATGAGGATGATCTGGAGCAGGAGAAGAGGGTCCTTGATGATCTTCCTGAGGAATGAGGACTTGTCCCATTTGGAGCGCTCCTTCATGAGGAACATAAGCGCAGGCACGGTCTTCTTCTTAGGCCTGGGGCGGATAAGATAGATGATGATAAGTGGTATCAGCGCTACAAGGGCCCAAAGGCCGCCAAGGTCTAGAAGGTATCGGCTAAGTACCTCTTTTAGGGGGACTAAAAACTCCAAAGGCATAAGGAGAACCTGATTTAAGCTGGTATATAAATATTATGAAAGGCCGGAGAAACATCATAATGATGTGTTGGTGCCGGTCCTCGGCTTCGAGTATTTTATCGCAGGGCCTACCTTCCCGTAGGGGGCATCCCCCGCTCACGGCCTGGACGATTGAGTGGTTGGCCTGCGGGAAAGGCACCAACACTACTCATGTTATCAGAATCAGAAAAAGCAATAAAGCAAAAGATTAGCCTATTCAGTCCTGCAGGCTCTGATATGCTTTGTCAAGCACTTTGCCCTCAAGTCCTTCTGCTATCTGGGCGACATGGTCGGATGACTTATGGTGAGCCTTGTAGCCCGAAGCCAGCTTGCTGCGTTTGTCAAAATCTGCACCTACATTCTTAAGATACCAGGTGGAATGCCTGTTGCTGATGTTCTGGTTATGATAGGCATTCATCATCTTGCGCAGGACCTCCTCGCCCTCGCCTGCCTGGAACTTCTTCACCACATCAGGGATACTCATACGCAACTGTTTAAGGGTAGAGATGACATCACCGATCTCGAAAGCATCGTCAGCGCCGGCGGCCGGGATCTTGGTCCCTTTCTTGTAGGCGACAGCAGCCTTGGCAAGAAGGGCATAGACCTTGTTATGGTCATCCCTATCGACCTTCTCGAAATCACTGGCGATGGCCCCGTAAGCCTTCACTATAGCGACATCATGCTCTTTCTTAAGTGTCTTGACATTGCCGGTCACCTGCTCAAGGTGGCTCTGGTACATTTCAACAGGAGTTGGTTCTTTCTTTGCCATAAATATCACCTTTTGTATGGTTCTTTTGTTTGATCAATAATAATCAGCCAATGATGACCAATAAGTCATCACGGATACCAGTCCCTGCCAAGTTTATTAATTTTGTGATGGATAAAAGGGCAGGGATACGTCTATTTACCTTTTTTTGACAATCATGACTGGATTTTCAAGACACATGACATTTTTGTCGCACTAATGGGTTCTGGCGTTTATAAGTATTTATAAAGCCAGATTACCTACTAATACCTAGGCGCAGACAGAATCGCACAGCATCTGGAAAGCGCCGATGTGAGAAGCAAAAGTGAAGCAAGAGTCAGTATCTATATAATAATACTCCCGGGGTGGAAAACAACATGGCGAAGAAATACGGAGAGAAGAAAGAAGAGAAGAAAAAGACTGCAAAAGACAAGGAAGCAGAGACAAAAGCACAGGAAGAGGAGATGATGAAGAACCTCCCGCCAGAGGTGCAGAAGAAACTCAAAGAGATAAAGACAAAACTCGATTCTTACCAGAAAGAAGTCCTCAAGAAGTTCGAACACTACATAATGGGCATAGGACTGCTCCCACCAAGCAAGGAAGGGGAGAAGGTAGATCAGGAGAAGATCAATGTCCTGGTACTGGTCGATGATTCTGACTCAAAGAAGATGACAAAGCAGGAGCTGAAAGACAAGCTCAGCTCGATACTGCAGAAGATGGCAGAAGAGACAGACAAAAGACTGGTCACGCAGACAGTCATACTCTCAGAGGTATGGCAGAGCTGCTACGACGGAAAATCAGACCTGCTACAGACATTCGCCATGTGCGCACCGGTCTACGACCTGGGAATGATGTCAGCACTAAAGATAGGAGAGATACACAAGGAGATGGTGCTGAAGAAATTCGAGAAGTACATAGTCTCATACGTACTGTTCGGAAGCCTGACAAGAGGCCAGGCGACAAGCGAGAGCGACATCGACGTCGCGATAATCGTGGACGACACAGACGTCAAGAAGATGACGCGCGCAGAGCTGAAAGACAAGCTCAGGGCGATCATCGTGGGTATGGGGCTGGATGCAGGAGACATGACAGGCATCAAGAACAAGCTCAACATCCAGGTATACATACTGACTGATTTCTGGGACTCGATCAAGGAAGCCAACCCGGTCATATTCACAGTGCTGCGAGACGGAGTCCCGCTGTATGACAGAGGTATATTCATGCCATGGAAACAGCTGCTCAGGATGGGGAAGATCAAGCCATCCACCGAGAGCATAGACATGTTCATGGCGTCAGGAGAGCAGATGGTGAACAGGGTTAAAGGCGCACTGCTCAGCATAGTCGAGAGGGAGATCTACTGGAGCACGCTCACGCCGACACAGGCAGCGATAATGCTCTATGGCATAGCACCGCCGACACCCAACGAGACGATAGATCTTGTAGAAGAGATATTCGTCAAGAAAGAAGGCCTGCTCGAAGTCAAATACGTAGAGACCATGAGAGAGATACGCAAATACTACAAAGGCATAGAGCACGGCGACATCAAGGAGATAAAAGGCAAAGAGGTAGACGAACTGCTCGACAAGGCAGACAAATACCTCAAGAGGCTCAAGAGACTCTTCACACAGATAGAGAAGATGAAAGAGGAAGAGGGCATAGTCCACCTCTATGACACAGTCATCACGATAATCAGGGACGTGCTCAGGCTGGAAGGCATCGAGCGCGCCTCAGACGTGGAATGCGTGAAACTCTTCGAGACAGAGGTCATACACTCAGGAAAAGTGCCGGAGAAATTCCTCAGGATGATAAACAACGTGGTCCAGGCAAAGAAAGACTACGACGAGAAGAAACTCTCAAAGGTAGACATCCAGAACGTACGCAAGGAAGGACGCGAAGTGGTGAAGTTCCTTGTCGAGCACATGCAGAGGAAACGCGGAAGGGAGCTCGAAAGGGCAAAGATACGCGTCAAGCACGGAGACAAGTACGGAGAGGTCATGCTGCTGGAAGACACAGCATTCATAGTGCACGACATAGACCACGAGGAGAAGGAGCTGACAAAGGCAGTCATCAATGAGGACGGGACACTGGGGACAGTGACCAAGTCAAACCTTGAGGAGCTCGAGCAGCACCTGGCAAAGTACGAGATACCACCGAAAGTCTTCATCAAGGAGAAAGTCTTCGAGAAGCTGAAGGAGATATTCGGTAAGGATGTGGAGATCCTGGTCAATTTCTAAATATTTTTAATGTTTGTTCTTAATCTGAGCAGTGTAAGAAAAATATCTCCTTAATTCTGTTGGCGGAGCACTAATCATGCCTGTTAGATTTGATGCAGGCGGTTTTATTCTTAATTTATGGCAACTTAGGAATTCTTTTTGTCATTCGCGAGCGTTTAGAAAAATTTAAATACTCTGGCTGCATAGGGGACATTATGAAAAAGAGGATCAAGGTATTCTGGACCAATAAGAGTGTAGAAGCTACACTCAAGGTTTTAGGAATTGTGTTTTTAGTGATTGCTGTCCTCATTCTTGTTTACCTGGTATTCGCCAAACCGAAAATCAGTGCCCAATTGCTGGTAGATCAGGAAAGTGTTATTGTCGCAGAAAAAGGCGATAAGATAGATGTTTTCTTTCTCTTGAAAAATGATGGTATCAGACCAGCAAGAATAGAAAACGTACTTATATACGATCAGAATGACGGCGAACTCATGAGGATGTCAGAGAGTTTTCCCAAGCACCAATTTACAGTCTGGCCTAAAGATGAGAAATTGATCAGGCTTTCTCTTAGAGAACCTTATGGGAAGACCAGTGCAAAGGCTGTTTTAAACATAGCTTACCGCCCAACAGTAGAAGTCACCAAGAGCAACTCTGTTGATGTGAGATGGGAGTGAGCAAAAGAAGATCAAGATAATAAATAATTGATTAAGTCCCATCTATTTCTGTTTATCTTTCCACAGCCGCATCATTAGGATAACCCCTGCTCTCCCAATAACCTTCATAAGTCGGATCGTTTGACAGTTCTATCTTGGTCACCCACTTGATCCATTTGTAGCCCCATTTCGATTCTGCGACGACCTCGAAAGGGAAACCCTTGTCAGGCGGAAGAGTCACATTGTTCACCTTGTAGGCGAGAAGGATATCATTGTCCCTTATGTAGTCCAGCGGTAGAGATGTTGTGTAACCGTCAGCAGCAGTGAAGATGACAGTGTTCACATCAGGTCTCGGCTTTGCGTCAGCGATAAGGTCCTCAAGAAGGATGCCCTCCCAGAGTATCGTAGCGTCCCAACCAGTGACGCAGTACAAGGTGACAACTTTAGAATATGATGGGTACTTCAGGACGTCATCATACGGAAGTTCAAGACGGTTGTCGACCATGCCTGTGACGACCAGGCGGTATGATGCTCTGTCAACATCCTGAGGCCCTTTGATTGACAGGTCCCTGATGTCGCGGAAGGAGTCAAGCCTCTCACCTTCATATTCTTTCACTTCTACCTTGGCAAGCTCTTTTGTCGACGGGAATTCAGGACTGACTTCTGGTCTAGGAAGGTCCTTGAACGGCTCTTCTGCTCCTGGTTCATGCATGGTGTCAGGCAGAGGGACATCAGGCTCTGTGAACTGGCCAGGCTGAGGTGCCTTCTTGGTGATGTCAAAGACAGGCTCAGTGCCGCATCCGGCAAGAAGCAGGATGACTGCTGTGATCATGATCATCATCAGTCGCATTTTTTCTTACCTCTTATGATGTTCTTGGTCATGCATACTATCCAGTTCCAGTTGAAGACAAGATGCGCAAGGACAAGAAGGACCATGATCAGGCCAGACCAGTCATGGACCTGGGAGATAGTATATGCGGGTATTGCCCTGTAGACTCCCCTGAAATATTGTGTCAGTCCAGGGAATTTGAGTATGCCTGTGATGCCTGACAGTATGAATGTGACCAGAAGGCCGATGTCAATCGCATATTTTATGTGGTTCTTGTTCACGCTCAATAATTTCGCGAGAAATTTTTGGCGTCCTGAAAAACTTTGGTTTTTCATGATTTTCGCACCTCAAAATCGACAAGTATAGGGAGATGGTCAGAGAACTCTGCCTTAAGGACAGAATACTGCTTCACCTTTATCTCTTTGGAGACAAGGACAAAGTCAAGACGCTTTCTGGGATGCCAGGTGGGGAAGGTGTGGATCTTCGTATGCCCATCCAGCCTGACAGCATCATGAAGATGGGTCTCGTCAAGCAGTCTCTGGAGCTCTTCAATCCCATTGAATGTGTTGAAATCCCCCATCAACATCACAGGACCTTTCACGCCCCTGACGATGCCGGTAATCTCCTCTATCTGCAGACGCCTCGTCCTGCGATGGAGAGCAAGATGCGCAAGCAGCAGGGTGACCTTCTTCGGGCAATTGATCGTCGCCTGGATGACGACATTATGCATGCCTGCAGAGAGGAAATGATGCCTGATATCCTTGAGAGGATATTTAGAGATGAAAGCATTGCTCTGCTTACGGAGATAAGGGATGTAATGTATTATCTTCTTCATCCCTGTGAGGGAATACTTGACCATCTCTTCCCTATTATCTATATGGAGAGACTTGCTGAAATCCTTGGCCTCATCTTTCCTGTTGGTGCGCAGGGAACCGCAGTCGACCTCCACAAGGGCAAGGATGTCCGGCTTCATCTCTTTAAGGAAAGCGATCATCCTCTCCTCCAGCCTTGGAGGTGTGGTGAAGAATCTCCAGAACTTAAGATAATCAAGGTACCTGCCGGTCAACCCTATACAGTATTCTATATTATAGACTATCAGTCTGACCATTTAGCCTCTTTTTTCAGTTTGTAAGGTGATGATAATGATACGGCAGCCGGGACATCCGCCAACATGCCTTTGCATGCTCGGGTTCGAACCCGGGTAGCGACCTTGGGAGGGTCGAATCCTTTGGCGCTGCATGCAAGACCGATGCACGCGAAACCGCTAGATTACTGCCGTGGATAAGTCCTGATTGGTGCCAGTGCTTAAAAAGATTGCGTTGCGCAGGCACTGTGTAAGCAGCTCTTTACCTATTTACAGAGACGACAGCAAAGGGCGCTGTAGGTTTTTAAGCCAATCAGAAATTTTAAATATTTTCGACTGTTCAGGGGTCCAGAGAGGGTCTTCTGATAGATGTAATCACAATCAATCACGATCGAAAAACAAAGGCAAAAAAGAAAAGAGAAAGATTTGCTGGGGAGCGAATTGGGGGTGTAAGATGGCAAGAGACAGATGGAAATCAAGGACCGTGTTCCTTCTGGCAGCGATAGGATCTGCAGTGGGGCTGGGAAACGTATGGAGATTCCCATACCTGACATACAAGTTCGGAGGAGGAGCATTCCTCATACCATACCTGGTGGCATTGTTCGTCGTCGGCATACCGCTGCTGATACTGGAGTTCGCGCTCGGACAGAAGATACAGAAAGGGGCGATAGGAAGCTTCAAGGCGATACATTCAAGGTTCGGCGCGATAGGGCTGATGGCATTGATGAGCAGCTTCATCATCGTGGCATATTACGCAGTGGTGATGGCGTGGAGCTTCATATACATGATAGCGTCATTGAAGGTGCCATGGGCGTCGGACTCGAAAGGGTACTTCTTCAACAATGTGCTGCAGATAACAGACGGTGTAGGCAATATCGGAGGCATCAACTGGATGGTCCTGCTGGCACTGGCAGCGATATGGATATTGATATACTTCTGCGTATGGAAAGGCACAGAATCAGTAGGGAAGATAGTGGCATGGACAGTGCCTTTGCCGGTGATCCTGTTGGGGATACTCTTTGTGAGAGGGATCACATTACCAGGATTCCTCGAAGGATGGGTATATTACCTGAGGCCTGACTGGAATGCATTACTGTATGCCGATGTCTGGATTGCAGCGATAGGACAGATATTCTTCACACTGACACTGGCATTCGGAGTGATGATAGCATACGCATCATTCAACAAGGAGGATTCTGACATAAGGAGCAATGGATGGATAACAGCGATAACAAACTCATCGATAAGCATATTCGCAGGGTTCGTGGTTTTCGCAGTCCTGGGATACATGGCGATGAAACAGGCAGTGCCGATAGCAGACGTCGCGACATCAGGACCGGGATTGGCATTTGTCGTGTTCCCACAGGCGTTGTCCTTGATGCCATGGGCAGGATTCTTCAGCGTAGTGTTCTTCGTGATGCTGCTGACATTAGGCATAGACTCGGCATTCTCACTCGTCGAGGCAGTGGACACAGCGATACTCGACGGAAAAGCTAAGTGGAAGAAACAGAAACTCGCATTCGTCGTATGCCTGGCAGCATTCCTATGCGGCATAATATTCACGACAAGGGCAGGACTATACTTCCTTGACATAGTGGACCACTTCGTGATGGGATACAACCTGGTGTTTGTCGGACTGCTGCAGTGCCTGGCGATAGGATGGGTGTACGGAGCAGACAAGATGCGGAGCTACATCAACCAGCATGCGAAAGTGAAGCTGGGCAGATGGTGGAACTGGGCAATAAAGGTGATAATACCTGCAGCACTGATCGTGTTGCTCGCGACACAGTTCTGGGCAGAGATGACAACACCATACGAAGGCTATCCTGCATGGGCACTCCGGATCGGATGGGCAGTGTTCTTTGTGCCACTGATGATATCGATAGCTATGGCTGTGGGGAGCACTAAGGAGTGATTAATCTCTTTTTTTCTTTTATATTCTCTTTTTCTAGAACCTATAACGCCTATTGCGCTGTTGCCGGCAGTTATGCGGGGCTGCAAGAAATCATTGTTGCAAACCATCAACTTTATAAAGGAAAACATTCTGGATTCTCAATATCAGGGTTAAAAATTGGGGTGTAAAAGACAGGTGATATAGTGAAAAGAGGGATTAGTGTTCTGGTAGTTGTACTTGTCGCTATATCTATACTTATGTCCCTCTCAGCCTCTGCAGCAGATGTATCGCATCCATTGAGTGAGATAACGCCCATCAATACAAATTTTAACATGAACAATTATGACATTGTCGGATTGGGAGCTGTCGGCATAAATACTGCTAATCCTATCAAAAACTTGCATGTCCAGGATGGTACAGCCATAATCAACGGTTCAGATAATGTCCCGAAAGCAAATGCTACTTTGACAGTCATAGCCAATACGACAAACAATTACGCCGTCGCTTTGTATCCTATAGGTACCCCCCATGCGCTCCTAGGTTCGAGTGATATAGGGATGAAAATCGATGGTTACAGACACGGAGTCTATGGTGCTGGATATTTTGGGTATGGTGGCTACTTCACAGGTGACCAGAGAGGACTGTATGCAAGAGCAGGAAGCAACCCTGCGGCTGTCTTCAACGGAAGTGTAGGCATCAATGTCCAGAACCCTGCAGTGAAACTGGATATCGACTCGCAGAGCAACTCAGGAGCTCTGAGATTGAGAGGTGCCGACGAGGTGAATGAGATTGTAGATATGTTTGTAGGAGCTGGCGGGACATTTGTGATGAGTCTTGTTAATGGAAACGATGATTATCAATACCTTGATCTTAGAAGTGAGGATACTGCCTATGGTGTAGTTGTCAGGGACTCTTTGGGAACCAGCCTTATCTTTGCAAACCTCTTTGTTTTTGATGCGGCGGATGACTATCTCCACATGGTCATGAACAGCGCAACCGGAAGCACAACAGGACTGGTCGTGACAGACTCTGATAGGGTGGGGATAGGTACGAAGACACCACAACAGAAACTAGACGTGAATGGTTACGGGTATTTTGCCACTTCCACAGCCAGTGTACTCTTGGGAAGTGATGGCAATTCTCTCATGGAATTGCGGGAACCAGACAGTTCAGGCACGCCATATATAGACTTCACCAATGATGCAACTACTGATTATGATGCAAGGCTCGTACTTACTGCGAATACTGTGCTTGAGGCAAGGGGAGCAGTGTTGGCCGTTGCTGATTCAACATCGATTGGTTTTGCTAATGGTGATGGAGACCTTTATGTACAGGGAGATCTAGAAGTTGATGGTAATGCGTATTTTGCAAATGATGTGGGAATAAGGATCTCTCCAGCTTACCGTCTATATGCTTACGCTAATCTCAATTCATTCGTTGCAAGATTCTGGAATGATGGAAACCTGGTGTCGCATTACGGGATTGTAGTCCGGGCCGGCACAGATGATAATTCATTAACAAACTATATGATAGACTTCGCCGATGGTGATTGGACGGGTCAAGGATACGTCTGGTCCAATGCAGGAACTGTACATTATAATCCTTTCACAGGAGAACATGAGGCAGCAATACCTGCTGAAGACGCGGAGAGCGGGTATGATTATGGTACATTAGTCTGCCTTGTAAATTCAACTACCTATCCTGAAAGACCGAAGCAGCCAGAGTATGTTGTAGAGCCATGTTCTGTGAATAATGATAAGAGAGTGTTCGGTGTCTATGTCAATGACTATGAGAACAGAAGTAATGGCCATATGATATTCGCCCTTGGCGACGGACAGATACTCGTCACAGACCTTGGCGGGAATATAGAGACAGGAGACTATATCACAAGCTCGACAAGGAAAGGCTATGGTCNNGATGATGATATGATACATTCCTACACAGTGGCTAAATCGACTGAGAGAGTCGACTGGAGTACAGTGCCAGTAGACCCAGAGAAAGGATTCAAGTGGAGGCTGATATCAGCCACATACCACGCAAGCTGATTAAAGATGAATAAGATGAAACCTGAGAGCAAGGCAAAGAATATGTTGAGATTGGCTTCAATAGTCCTAGCTTCAGTGCTCGCTCTGGTCTTCACAGCTGGTGTCGTGTTTGCAGAGGTCTCGCATCCACTTACACAGGTGACACCGAAAGATGCAGATTTCGATATGAGCTCGTATAATATCACAAATGTTGCGGCTATAGGTATAGGCACTGCCGCCCCGAAAGCAGAACTGGACATCCAGGGAGGGTCGGTGATAATCAATGGTTCTGTAAACTTTCCGCAGCAAAACTCAGCATTGACTGTGCTTCGGGGAGCAGGCCAGTCCTATGGTATCTATGCTTTAAGGGGGTTGGGCAGTGTCGGGTACGCACTTCTTATGGGCCCTTCCACTGATGGGCTTTACGCTGACGGTGCCATAGGAGTGATGGGCCACGCAACAGCAGGTTACGGAGGCTACATGACAGGTTCTACTGCGGGGGTCTTTGCAAGAAGCCCCGACTCACAGATAGCAGCTATCTTAAACGGAAGCGTGGGTATAGGTAATGTAATCAGTCCGGCAGTGATGCTGGATGTCGACCAAGACGTCAGTTCTACAGCCATGAGGATACGAGGGGCTTCAGAGACTACAGAGATAGCAGATTTTGCCTTAAGCGCGACAGGCTACCTGATAATGTCACTTGTCAATGGAGCAGATACCTACCAATACTTTGATTTCATGGGAGCGGATGACAATTACGGGATGATTATCAGGGAATCAGATGGGACAGCACTCACTCCATATGCAAATCTATACGTTGCAAACGCGGCACCTGATTATATGCATATAGTTGTCAATGCAGCCACTGGAAGCACGACAGGGTTGGTCATCACAGATGATGACCGCGTCGGGATAGGGACAAAAACACCATCACGGGAACTTGAAGTGGCAGGAAGTGGACTGTTCAACATGTCTACTGGAAGAATAGAGGTGCGGGGAACAGGTACAGCAAGCATCGAGCTTAGAGAGCCAGACGGTTCAGGCGTTCCATACATCAGGTTTGCAAATGATGCTGTAGCATCAGATGCAGAAATCTTTTTGGCGAGCGATACAGTTCTTCAGCTTTGGGGTGCACATCTGCGTGCCGGAAATACGGGGACGATCAACTATGCAACTTCAACAGGAGAACTATATGCTTCAGCAGACCTTGAGGTCGATGGTACCAGCCAATTGACATATCTTGGAATCAATAATGCTGGTCTAAGCCCTGTCTACGCAGTGGATGCCTATGATAACGCGAATTCTTACGTCGCAAGGTTCTGGAGTGATGGTGGAACAGCGACTCAACGAGGTATGTTGATTGGAGCAGGTTCAGATACAGGGGTGGGCACGAATATCCTAATTAGCTGGAGAGATGGTGATGGTACTGTTGTTGGCAACGTGTCTTTAACAGGATCGACAGTGACCTATGGAGCATTCACAGGAGTACATAATATGGCCATACCCGAAGAGGACAATGAAGCTGGATACAATTACGGCACATTGATGTGCATCACAGAGACACTACCTGACCCTGAGAGGCCCAAACAGCCAATGTATAAAGGCCGGCCATGCGAAGGACTGATGAACAATTCAGTCTTTGGGGCCTATTTCGGAAAGCATCAAGAGCAGGTCGTGAATGATTCAAACCTTCACCTGATAGCCGCGCTCGGAGACGGGCATATGCTGGTGACAGATGAAGGAGGAGACATCGGGATAGGAGACTATCTTGTAAGTTCTTCGAGAACAGGATATGCCATGAAGCAGGATGATGATATGCTGAGCAGCTATACGGCAGCCAAAGCGACAGACAATGTCGACTGGAGTCAGGTAGCTGTCGATCCAGAGAAAGGATTCAAGTGGAAACTATTATCAGTCACATACCATGCAGGTTAAGATGAGAATGAGAAGAAGATCCAAATACCGGAACGGGAAAGGGACACTCTTATTTTATCTGTCTAGATGCCTGTCTATATCTTCCATAACAATAATCTTTTTCATGATGGCATGCTTGACTTATGCACTGGTGTCGCATCCATTGAGCCAGGTGTATCCGGCAGATACAAATCTTGACATGGATGGACGAAATGTGACAAGCTTGGGAGCCTTGGGTATAGGTACCACTTCACCACCCGCATCAACACTTAAGATACAATCCGGAACAATGTTGGTAAACTCTTCTCTAAATAAAGCAGTTTCTTCAACCGCGACACTGCAACTGCTGGCAAGCACGGACCAGAAATACGCACTTTTTGCAAAAGATGGGACTGGACCTACAGGAGCGGCCTATCTCTCTTCAGATGAGAGTGTCGGTGCATATGCAAATGGGACTACCTATGGTGTGCAGGCTATCGGGGAAAACGCGTTTGGAGGCTATTTCCAAGGTCAGATAGCTGGCCTATTCGCAAGAGGAGGAACAGGGCCTGCGGCAGTGCTCAACGGAAGTGTGGGGATATATATCCAGAATCCTGTGGCCAGATTGGATATAGATTCCCAGAGTAATACAGGTGCATTGAGGATAAGAGGCTCTGCAGAGACCAATGAGATAACTGATATCTATGTAGACCAATATGGCGACCTGATATTCAATGCGACATACGGTACGGGAGTTAATAGGTTCATCGACTTAAGGACTGAAGACAACCAGTACGGGATAATAATCAGGGAATCAGACGGGACAGCAACGACCCCCTACGCGAACATATATGTGCAGGATGCTGCAAATCCATATGTGCATTTTGTAGTAAACGCAGCCACTGAGGCGACTACTGGTCTGGTAGTCAATGATCTAGAAAGGGTGGGTATCGGGACAAAGACGCCACAGTCAAATCTTGATGTCATAGGAATAGGCAGGTTTGGGACGACAACAGGAAGGGTTGATCTGGGGAGCACTGGTAACGCATACATTGAGATGAGAGAAATTGATGGTAGCGGGACTCCGTACATTGACTTCTCAAATGATGGTGCCATCGATTATGACGGAAGGATAGTCTTGGCAGGCGATGATGAGGTACAAGTAAGAGGAGCTGTCATCTCAGCAGGTACAGGTACACGGAACTATGCTACAGGTGAGGGAGAGGTGTATGTCGCAGACCAGCTTGAGGTTGATAGTCGCCTTATGGTCTACAATAGTGCATATTTAGGGACGACTTCCGGGTATAAGCTTGAGGTATATGACACTGGTGTCACTTACCCAGCAGTATTTTGGGGTGA
>DUGW01000008.1 GCA_013331125.1 Candidatus Woesearchaeota archaeon
GAAGGATACTCGACAGGATCGGCGAAGAACATACTTTATCTCTACCACCCAGCAGACACGGTGGCAAGGGCCACGGTGACGACCTACAGGGACGATGGTGGAAGGAAGGTGTTCGACCTGGACCTACCAAGGAAAAGACTGGTAAGATACGACATGAAAGAACAGATATACTCACAGAACAGGTATGGGATAAAGGTCGTCAGCAAGACGCCTATAGTCGTCGGAGCATCAAACTTCAACAAGCTTTTCTCAGGCGGGAGCGGAGGACACGGAGCAGTCAGGGCTAAAGAATGGAATTTCGCAGGAGGATATGTCAGTGAACAGGCGACAGACTTCCTGAACCTGGTCAACCCGACACTCGACAACGCGCACATCAATGTCACAATATATTATGAAGGCGGAGAGACGACAGGTTTCGACGTCCAGGTAGAACAGCTGATGAAGAAGCACGTCATGCTGAACAACCATGTCAAGCAGAAGAGTCCTTATTCGCTGGCTGTGATAAGCGACCAGCCGATAGTCGCAGAGATGACACATTATGATGAGGAATACAGCGGAGGATGGGGACTGCTCGGAGAACAGGAAGGGGCGAAAGAATGGCTGTTCGCAGCAGGAATACCTGCAGATGACAACCACCTTGCGATATTCAACCCTGGACCGGGAGATGCGGGAGTGACTGTCAAGTTATACTATCCTGGAGAGATAGTGCGGGAGTTCTATGAACAACTTGGTACGGGAAGAAGCACCATACAGATGGACACGCTCGCAGAACAAGGGATGGAATACGGGATACAGGTGATCTCAGACAAGAAGATATTCGTGCAGCAGGTATTGTATGAGAGAAAGTATGATGCCGGAGCTGCGATGTACGGAGTGAAAGGTGTTGAGCAGGTGAAAGAAACTGCTGAGGAACTAGAGCTAGCTGACGAAGGCCTGGAACAGGTCACAGGAGCAGCCATCGAGGTCGAGGAGAGCGGGCTTGCGCTCCTATCACGAGAACCGGTAGCTCCTGAAAGATTAGGGGTGATAGCTGAGGGTATGGATTCTGCAATGAAGTCAATATATGACGATGAAGGGAATAAAGTGATAGCATGGTCATTCGACTATGACAACCAAGGGGACGCCATGAACGCATTGCAGAACATACTGTCTTCAGCACTCATGAAAGTCATGGAATACTCACCCGGAAGCATCAAGGATGTGGAGGTCTACAGCCTGACAGCAGAGAACTCTGCAGGATACGCATGGCAGAGCGGCAACAAGGTCCGTGTCGTGCTGGCCAATGACCAGGTGGATGCGATGAAAGTCGCAGAGGTCATGGTAAGCCCTACATCCGGCCCTGGGTTCTGGACAACAAGGAACATACTCATATTGCTCGCAGTGGTGATAATCGTCCTATGGTTCGTGCTCAGAGGCAAGAAAAAGAGACAGGAAGAGCTGGATGAGGACTTCGACGACTGGGACAATGCCTATGAAGACACGGAAGAGCCAGATGAGAAGAAGGCAGTATCTTCGAAGAAGACAGTGGCGCCTGTGAAGAGACCAGTCAAGGAAGAGAAGAAAGAGACCAAGACTGCGAAGAAGGAAGAAATGAAAAAGCAAGAAGTTAAGAAAGAAGTCGTAAAGAAGGAAGAGACAAGAAAAGAGGAGAGGAAAGAGAGAAAGATAAGGCATGAAGAAGACAAGCCAGAAGTGAAGATCGAAAGGATAGACCAGCCGCAGCAGGGAGTGCAGGAATTCGAAGTGGTAGATTATGAAGACCTGTTCAAGCACAGGAACAGGGACGGGGACGAGATAAAGCCGCAGTGATGGTGTCTGTGCCGTTCATTCTGGGTAAAGTTTATAAATAACTGTTGGCAGTATAACCCAATAGTCAATCACATCAATGATGCTCAAAGAGGTAGAAAAATGAGGAAACTTATCATCGGCATTCTCATCATCGCACTGATGGTGCTCTCAGGCTGCGCAACACCCATAGGCAATATACTGGACAACCCGGATAAATACTATGGGAAGAAGGTGCTTATACAGGGAGAAGTCAGTACGCCGCTGAACTTCGGTAAGATGCAGGGGTTCTCAGTCAGGCAGGGAGACAAGTCGATAATGGTAAGTTCTGAGACTGTGCCGAACCACGGAGACACAGTCACGGTGAGAGGGATAGTGGTCAAAGGGATGCTGATGAGCACCTACATCTTCGCAGACAAAGTGGCCATCAAAGAGACAAGAGAAGAGAGACAGGCCAGGGAAGAGGCGGAGAAGTAACTTAATCTTTATCTATGTCTTACCGTATGTTCTGTCATCTTTACCTCCAGACGGTGGATATCTTTTGTCAACCTTGATTCCACATCACGAATCTCTCTGGTCAGAGAGTTATTCAACCTTCGCAGTTCCTTATGCATGTCTTTCTGCAGGTAGATCGTGATCCCTATTGAAGTACCTACGAGTGCCGCGATTATTGCATCAGATGTCAGACTGCCTCCGATTATCTTCCGAAGCAGTTCAAATATGATATATATCATGAAGGCTACCAGAAACCAAAACGCAACAGACCTTATTGTCCTGTTCATGTCCTGTACCCCAATGCCAACTGCAAAAATAGTATGAATGTGAGGATCATCATCACAAACATAAGTATCTGAAGCAGCCTGTCTTCCCATGGAATCTTGTATTGAAATTCTTTCGGTATGGAGGTGGCGTATTTTGTCATAGAAAAGAATATGTTTTTAGGGTTTATAAGCTTTATTGAGAAAAAGTTGGAAGATTTCCGACGAGAATGTAAAGATGAAAAAGATTGAATAATTTCTAGCTTACTGATGCTCGTCCCTGAAGTGCTGGATGTCCCAGCCACGCTTCTCGACAATCTCGTTAGGTAGTTGGTGAGCTCTCACCTGGAACTCATACTTGATCCCTGTGTCGAGATCCTCAAGGACCTGGGTGACATCAGTGCCTTCATAGCCGTAACGGTGGCCGTGGCTTATGCAGGTCTCTGTTATCCTGACCCTGTGGCCGAGGCAGTCCTCGATAGAACGCTGGCCTTCTTCTACGTCGACAAGGAAAGTCACAGCTTGTGTGCTATCATCAGTCTTCAGGTCTGCGATTGCGTAAGAATGTGAGGGGGTGATGCCACGTCTTGACCATTCATCATGGAGCGGCAGGGCTTTCAGGACACCTTCATCCTCGACCCTCCAGACAACTTCTCCATAAGCATAATCGACCTCTATGGTCTCGAATGCAGAAGAACCATCACAGGCATTCTCAGCAGCGACAGTCTCGAAAGTCCTGTGCATGTATGAACCATCAGGATTGAACTTTTCGACATTGTGGAATGATGCAGCTACACGCACCTTATCGCCAGTCCTTGGGTGGAAGCCTTCAGGGAACCATGTCTCAAAATGGTCATGCCATTTACCTGGCTTGACGCCGATACTGGTCCAACGATCGCCTTCAGTCGTTATCTCAAGGTGTTTCTCAGGATAGATCGTCGCTTTCCCGTAGCTCTGATCCAGAACTATACCTTCAATGACTTGATTGTCTTGTATCATATGCATTTTGGTTTACCTCTCAGAAAGGAGGATTGATAGCCTCTTTCATCCTTCGCTTTAGGACAGCAACCTCTTCTTTGCCATCTCCTTCAACGTAATTGCCCAGAGCAACCGCGAGGACATTAAGTACTGTCGGTTCAACACTTTTGACATCAACAATCATGTCTAGCTGTGCACCTGTCTCTGCAGAAGTCCTCATCAGGATGCCGACTTTCGCAAGTTCAACCTTATCATCCGCGCGGCCTGATAATTGGACGTATGTCCCTCCTCTGTTGTTAGCCATAGCAAGGTATCTCTCCACGCCGTGCGGGTTACCACAGCCAGAAAAACCATTAACCTGTGCATTGGTGTGATAAGTCTCTCCCACCATGTCAGATCCAGCGTTTGCCAGATCATCTAATCTCATATAAGGCACTTCATCGCTCATTTTTGTTTACCCCTCAACACTAGAATCTTTACTGTTTACGGGTTTTGGGGTGGTATTTAAAGGTTTCGGTTTTGTTGTCTCTGTCGAGTAGTTATTTTTTCTTTTTATTCGGATCCTCTGCTTTTCGGGCCCTAAATGATGCAGCGACCTTTATACAATGGAACTCCTAGAGGGTTTTCAAGCATGTTGTTTGCATACGCAATCTTTATAAAGTCCTGAAAATATCACTCAATAAGGTGTAATATGGCTCGAATAAGGAAATTCAACGCATATAGGAAGCTGGAACGTCCGTACACGCGAATTAGCAAGTATAGGGCTAAAAGCTACGTCAGGGCGCGTCCAAATTGCCGTATCGTCCGATTTGACATGGGAGACCTGTCAGCAGACTACGACTGCACAGTCTACCTCAAAAGCAAGGCAGACCTCCAGATAAGGGACAATGC
>DUGW01000075.1 GCA_013331125.1 Candidatus Woesearchaeota archaeon
GTGGCTGCTTTGGGCATGGTTGTTGCTATGGGTGCTTATATCGAGGCCATTGTTGTGACTCTTATCATCATCCTTGTGCTTGAGTTCAAGTTCTTGGGCCTTTCCCCTCAGCACTTCCTTAAGAAGAAATGATATCATTGTTTCTTTCTTGTCTGCCTCTCTTGACCTGTCTTTTCCATCTTGATAATCAATAAATATCCCTCTCTCTTCTTCTCTCCTATGGAAAAGGTGTTTAACTCTATAACCAAGGAGATCGAGGATTCTATATCTTTTGACAGTTCTGACATGGTTGATTTCTCCCATCTTGGCTACACTTCGGTCCCTTTCTCCAAGGACAATTTCCATCCCATCCCTCTGCTCACCAAATCTCCTTGCGGACCTAAGGTCTGTTTCATCGATGGTGGCAATGCAGAGCTTTTCTCCTCTTCTTCTCTCTCCTTGAGTTTCATCCGTGTCCTCCATACTGTCTATCAGGACAATCGTCGTGTCTCTCTCCATAAGGATGAGTTCTTCTGTCTTGTCATTGCTAAAGAGAAGGACGGTCGTCTTATCTTTGAGGCTAAGCTTTTTCCTTCGGTCTCTGGTCCTTCCTCTTTACTTACTGATTCTTTTTTTGAGAGTTATTTCAGGTTTGATCCTGACGACCGCTCACTCACTCCCAGGGCCTCCCGCCTTTCCATCTCTTCTGTTCCTGGTTTCATCCGTCGTCTTGCAGAGCTGAGCACTGCCCTCCTCCTCACAAAAGACCTAAAAGCAGGTGATTCTGTTGTCATCGACGGCAGTTTCGAGTCCAGGCTTGATGATGAGGCCAAGCTTATCGATACCCTCGGGGCCCTCTCGAAGGAGAATCGTGTCTCTGTCGCTGGTCTTTCCAAGACCTCTCAGCTTCTCACCTCTGATGGTTCATCACCTGCCCTTCTTCTTGCGAAGCATGCCCCTCCTGGCTCTTGGTATTATTATCCTGTCGCTGACACCCCTTTCGATCTTTACTTTGTGAAGCTCCACCCTCAGTCTGACTACATCTTCCGCCTGGATCTTCTCACTTCCAAGGACGCTTCATCCCTCCTCTCATCCCTTGCACATAACTCTACAGATCCTGTCTTCCTCGGCTACCCTTACGGTCTCATAGAGGCCGACCGTTTCGCCCGCGTCTCTAACCATGAGAAGGAGTTCCTGCGCACCAACTTCTTCACCCGTGCCGGCGCCTCTTCCGGGACCCTTCGCCTCCTGCAGAGATCTCTCGACGCTCATTCTGTGCTTGATAATATAAGCTAAGAAATAAAAAATATTATGATGAAAGATTTATTTTCTCACTTTCACCTTGAACCTTGCTCTCTTAGATTTTCCCAGGCCGGATCCGAACCTTGTCCCCGCGCCTAGTTTTCCGCCGTTCCCGTTCCTTACCAGTTTCAGGTATGTTATCCCGAGCACGACAAGTAACTCCACAAATATGACCAGTACCCTCACCCATTTGTCCATGTCTGAGAAGTACCTGACTGTGGAGTAGAACAGTCCTACTATTCCTCCGAACATGAATCCTGTGCCTATGAATTCTATCGCCAGGAAGAGTCCTATCACGAGTGCCACAAGGCTGAGTGCCGCTCCCAGGTAGAATGCGTATCTGTTCACGTATTTGCGTACGTCTTCCATCTCTTTCTGGCACATGTTGCATTCTTTGTACACCTGGCATCCGTTCTCGTCGAATTCCCAGTTAGGGTATCCTCCTGATTTGTAGCATTTGTCCATTAGCTCCTGTCTTGGTTCTGTGCAGTTCATCGCAGGTTTTTCCATCATTGGTCGGGGTACGTCGTACATCTCGCCCCTCCCGCAGTAGTCTTCGTATCTTGGGCTCTCGAACACTGCGTCGACCAGCAGTGCTATGAACAGCACTGTCAAAACTGCTATTGCTATAACTACGGCTCCTCTTTTGAGTTTGTTCTTTGTGACTTCCATTTTGGCACCCCTATAGTTTTGTCAGTATCTTGACTTTGTCTCCTACGTATATCGAGTGTTCTGCCTGGCTTACCATCCCGTTCCCTCTCTCTACCAGCGGCGGGTACGAGTGCAGCATGCCTAGTTGGTTCAGCTCTTTAAGTGCATAGTTGACCTTGAATAATGGTATCTTCTCTGACAGCCATCTTGTGGCGAATGGCATCCCTCTGTATCCTTCTATCTGTGTTATTACCTGTCTTGTTATTGCGTTCCTGACCGGCTTTCTCAGTACCTGTGAGTGTATCAGTGCCTGTCCTTTCTCGTGTATCAGTCCCATGCCGTCTGTGGCGAATGGTTCTATGGCTATCGTCATCCCGTCGCTGAGCTGTGTCTGGTCCTTGTTGTCATAGTTGGGTATTGATGGGCTTCCGTGTATCAGGTTCTCTCCTATCCCGTGGCCTGACAGGTTCCTCACTGGTTTCAGTCCGAAGCCCATTATCGTCTCTTCTATCGCTTTCCCTATCTCTCCGCATGTCGCTCCTATCTGCACTGTCTTTATCGCTGCTTCGAGCGCCTCTTGTGATGCCTTCACCAGTTCGGTGTATTTCCTGGATAGGTCGATCGTGATTGCTGTATCCCCGCCTACGAATCCGTCCACATGTACCCCGACATCCAGCTTGATCAGCCTTTCGCCGAACGACCTTTCGTCGTTGGGCCCTGCGGTATCGTGTGCTGCAGTCTCATCGAATGATATGTTGACCGGGAATGCTGGAATGCCTCCTAGCTCTGTTATCTTCTTCTCTATCGCCCTGGCTACATCTATTATCTTTGCGTCTGCCTTGACGAGTCCTCTGCCATATTCCCGCGCCTGTGCCGCGATCTGGCCTGCCTTTACGTATTTGTCCAGTGTCTCTTCGTCCATGCCTCTCCCTATTGCTGTGGCCTATAAAAAACTTATGCCTGTTTCTGCCCGGGGTTCTTATCCGGGCTCTATTCCAGGTGGTTCTCTAGAATTCTTTCTGTGAATATATGTCCCCTGTGGTGCCTGACGTATTCAGCTACCCGATCCTTCTCCTGTTGTGCATATATGTTTGGGTCACCGCTGGATTTCTTTTCGGTCTTCATCTCTTTCTCCCACAGGAACGGGCCTACTGTCACGAACATCTTCGTCCTTGGCACGAAGGGTCTTGTGATGTATGGTGTGGAGAAGTATACCCTGTATTGCTGAAGGACTTTGTGTGGGTCAAGGTCGAGTCCTGCTGTCTTCAGCAGGTGTTCTCTCTCGCTTATCTCTGTCGCTCCTTCTGTGACCAGTCTGCTCTTTCTCCATAGGTATTTGAGCCATATCATCTCCATCGTCTCTGGTCTGATGTCTTCTGTGCCTTTTCTTAGCATCCTGGTGAGGTCTTCCATCTTGTAGTATTCTGCCCTGAAGCTTTCGTGCTGTGGTTGCGGGTTCCCCAGCTCTCTTCTTGTTGGGTACTTGTCCAGTCTTGCGTGGAAGAACTGCAACACCCTTCCCTCTGGTGTCCTTCTGACTCCATGGGGTGTTATTGATTCTGTTATCATCCTGTATTTTCCGTTAAGGAGTTCCTGCCCTACCTCTCTTCTCATGTCCATGATCAGTCTGAAGTCTTCTTCGCATTGGTATTCAAAGTCTCCGCCGTGCAGTTTCCCTTGTGAGACTGTCCCGTTGCTTTTCTTTTCGTAGAGTATCGGCGTTATCATGGTCTGATAATCGCGTGATATGAATGAGAGCAATGGTGATGATCTTATCATCCTGACTTTTGATTCTGGTGCCAGGTATATCATCCCCCTTTTTTGGTCACTCTTCTGCTTTTTCTTTAGATGTTCCAGCCACACTTCTAATGATCCTTTGTCCATCTTCCTTCTTGCGAAGTTCAGGTGGCCGTCGCCCTTCAACGATCCGATGATGTCTTCAAGATGTTGTATTGTGTGTTTGATTCCCATCTTCTTTGCTGGTGCCTTCTTGTAGGCCTTCTCGATCAGTATATTATCCCTATGAGAACTCCATGCACCTGGTCGAACCTTATCTTCTCTGGGTCTCGCTGTGGGTTGTTGTCCCCTTTGACCATGAAGTAGGTGCCGTTTTCGTCTGTCCCTTTTTCTACGACCCTGTGCACTATCAGGTCTCCTGTTATCCCTGAGTAATATGATATTATGTCTCCCGTCTTTATTTCGTTTGAGGACTTTGGGGTTATTTCCAGTGAATTTGCCTCAGCATCCAGGTATGGGTCCATGCTGTTTGTGTTTGTGAAGCTTGCCCATTTTGCTCCCTGGACCTCTAGCACTACCTTGTCATTGTATACATGTATCTGGTTTTCTTGCACGTGGTCTCCCGGGCTTGCCCTCTCTGGAGCCTTCATGAACGGCATTACAGACAGAGGAAGGGGTTTTTCTGCATCATAGACTACAAAATTGCTCACTAGGCTATTAAGGAGCCATCCTAGGCTGAATACAATCAAAAAGAGCGTAATTAGTCTTAATTTGTGCAAATTCTCCCCTCCAAGTCTCTGAAGACTATCAACCGCACTATATTATGTACTACTAGGAAGTGATTCTCATTTATAAATCTATCACCTGTGCCCTTTGTTCGCATGAACCTGGTTTCCTTATAAATCCCCTAAATCTTAAATACAGGGCCTTGACACTCTTGGTCGGTTAGACGTGATTTGATATGGGCGATATTGGTGACAAGGACGATGTCTGGTATGAGTATATTCAGCCTACTGCTGAAGGAAAGTATGAAGCCATCTGTTTTCTTAACCGTAGGAGTGGCCAGCTGAAGTTCCGTGGCCAGATGGGTGTTGATGTCATCCGTCAACTGATTGAACCCTGGGGTACTGTGATCGAGACTAGGTCTCCCGGCCATCTTAAGCGTCTTATCCATGATCTTCCTCCCACTAATGGGAATGTCCGTATTCTTATGACTGCTTCTGGTGATGGTGGTTTCAAACAGCTCACCACTGCCCTTGACGATCTTGTGGTTGATGGCAATGGCAAGGATCATCTCATGAACAGGAACATCCTCTACATCGTTGATACAGGGACCATAGGTTTCATCAACCAGCTTGTCCTTAGTGAGTCCAAGAGGTTGGCTGATAAGAGGCCTTGGTTCCATACTTACGAGTCTGGTCTCAAGGAGGTCGGTGATGCCATCATGGCACGTGAGCCTCTTCAGGTTATGTGGATGCCTCAGATGATGGTGTCTTCGACTTACAGGGATGATCAGGGCAGGGAGGTCGAGGGTCATCAGCGTACCTGTGTCCTTGCTGACGGGGCGATCACCACTTTCATCGACAGGTATGAGCAGGCTAGGGCAGGACTGCGTTACGTCCCTGGTCAGCTCGTCGCCGCCGGTATGCTTGTGAAGGGTGTGGCCTGCAAAGGTCTTGAAGCCCTTACTTTTGGGAGGTTCAGAGACACTTACACTCCGGATTTCTTGAAGATGAGAGAGGGCGCGATAACTGTCAACGGTGTCCGTCACGAGGGAGAATATAATGTCATGCTCATAACCAGTATACCTATGCGTATGGACCTGCCTGGTTTCAGGATGGATCCTTGTGCCCGTCTTCCTCCCCTGAAGAAGCCTTACTTCAGTCTCATGGTGTATTGGGGCAGGATCACCATGGATGATTTCATCAAGAACAGGGGGGCTCTTCAGCGGGGCGAGAAGATAGAAATACCGGGTCTTGTCTCAGAAGTCACTAATGGTGCTGTCATCCTTAATTATGCAGAACCTCGAAGCCGGTTTGTCGCTGACGGAGAACTTGATGTTCACGGGAGCATCGTCACCATAGAACCTGGTTTTGGTGTCAACATGGTCATGAGGACCTATACAAATGGTACCCGGGGCATTGATGATAGGGTCGCTTAGCCCATCAACTTCTTCCTGACTTCATCGAGGCTTAACAGCCCCTCTTCTCCAGACGTCATGTCCTTCAGCTTGTACTTCCCTTGTTTTAGTTCATCCTCGCCGACGAACAGCACATAAGGGATGCTTAGTGCATTGCAGTAGTTCAGGTTCTTGCTCACTCCTTTCCCTGCAATGTCCATCTCTGCCTTGATCCCTGCGTCCCTTAGCTCTTCGACTATCTTGACGCTCTCCTTCACAGTCCCTATAGGCACTACGAAGAGTTCTGTGACTGTCTTCTTCTCTGTTATCTTTCCCTGCTTCTGCAGCATCACCGTTATCGGTTCCAGTCCGAAGCTGATCCCTACTGCCGGGAACTCCTGATTGCCTTCGAGGAAGTCTCCTATCATCTTGTTGTATCTTCCTCCTCCTCCGAGGCTGGACGTGAATTCAGAGTCTTTCATGAATATCTCGAACACTGTGCCTGTGTAATATGCCAGTCCTCGTGCGAGTGCCAGGTTGAATTCCACCCCTTCTCCGTCGCAGTATGACAGCACCTGTTCCATCTCCTCTACTCCCTGTTTTCCTTCATCGCTTGTCAGCACCTTCTTGAGGTACTCGACCTTATCGGTATTGCTTCCTCTGAACTTGAATATCTCGAGCAGCTTGTCCATCTGTTCTGTCGTGACTCCTTTCTCCCTGAATTCCTTCTCGATCTCTCCTTCGCTTATCTTCTTGAACTTGTCCACTGTGACTATCACGTCTGTCACCATGCCTTCTGGGATGCCTGCCTCTTTTATTATCCCGTTCAGCACCTTCCTGTTGCTGACTTCCACTTCGACGTCCAGTTCCAGCTCCTTGAATACGCGCTTCGCTATGAGTATGCATTCCGCGTCTGCTATCATGTTCTTTGTCCCTACGACATCCACGTCGCACTGGTAGAATTCCCGGTAGCGTCCCCGCTGGGGACGGTCCGCACGCCAGACC
>DUGW01000187.1 GCA_013331125.1 Candidatus Woesearchaeota archaeon
AGAATTCGCTGCGGGGGGTAGGTTGGTTTTTCGCCTCTATTTTTTCAATAATTTCTGGACTTCCTTGTCGAAGTCCTCAAGGTCCTTGAACTCCTTGTAGACTGATGCGAACCTGATGTAGGCCACCTGGTCGAGTCTTTTGAGCCTCTTCATCACTGTCTGTCCGATCTTTGCGCTCGGTATCTCTGTGAGCTCTGACCCTCTCAGCTCGCTCTCCACATCATCTACGACCGCATCCATCTGTTCCTTTGTCACTGGTCGTTTCTCGCAGGCTTTCATCAGGCCTCTGAGCAGTTTTGCCCTGTCGAACTGTTCCCTTGTGCCTCCTTTCTTGACGATCACTATTGATACGTTCTCGAGCCGTTCATACGTGGTGAAGCGTTTTTGGCAGCCGAGGCACTCGCGTCTTCTCCTTACGGATTCGTTGTTGTCAGTTGCCCTCTTGTCAATGACCTTCAGTTCGACACTTCCGCAGTATGGGCACTTCATTATGCTCTCCTTGACCTGTGATTGCTGTTGTCACAATCACTTTAACGCCTGTTCTTTGTTGTCTGAGTGCGTTTTAAGGGTGTTATTGGAGAATGGTGAAAACCACAACATCTTGTGGTTGCCTTTTCCCCTGCATACAACCCATGGTATACGCCCTTCCAACTACTATTTAAAGACTGTGGTCTTTAGAAATATATTATTTGACTATACTCTCCAAAAATATATACTGCATTGAGACACCACTCAACAATGTATCAGTACCATTGCTTAGTGCTATTGATAATTTTGTCTCAAGTGTGCCTTTAAGTTCTCTAGAAATTCACTTCTTGGCCTGACCCGCCCTCATCCCTGTCTGCTTCCTGCTGTTCTATTTCCCATGCAAAGGATGTCTTTCCCTTACATGCTGGGGTATATGGCTGTGTGATTGGTCTATCTGGCCTTGGTCGCTTACCTCAAAAAGGACCTTCTCTGTCTTCTTGTGCCTTATTCCAGTTAACAGGACTATCAGGAATGCTGGTGCGATTATCATCCTCATGAATGCATGCCCTGGCTCTGCCACTCCTGTATAGATGGTGTATATCTGCAATAGCAGGCTTGATGATAGGTGTACAATTGGCACCCATATCAGGTCCTGGTATTTTTCTACATCATATGATACCATCAGGTAGAATATCGCCAATGCGAACATGGATATTCCCCACATCCTTAAGGTTATAGGATCATCTCCCCTGAAGAGATAAAGGAATTCTCCTGCCTTCTGGAAGAACATTGCGAATATCCCTAATACCATCATGTATGCTGATAGAAGTACGTATGTTGCTTTCAGGTGCTTCATTGTGGCCTCTTTTTCCACAATCAGCCCTTTTACCTATATAAATGTTACTTGCGTCCGAGCAATGGGAACTTGTATATTGGCTCTGGCTGCTCTCCCGGCAATCGGTGATGCTCCCTGCACCAGGCCTCATATTTCTGTGGTACATTCTCTCCTTCCTTGCCGCCAGGTATGACTATAGGATCATCATGATGCGCAGGTACCCACACCCCATTGACTTTCTTCAGTCTCTGGTTCTCTGTTCCCATGCGTGTGCATCTGGTCACGACCTCGCGGTTGTATCTGTATTCTGTTGTCTCATGGTCGCACACTGCCTGTCTGCAGTCGATCTGATCAGCAAATGCCAACAGTTCGGGTACGTCGCCGAACGGCATCCTTCTGAAATCTCTGTGCAGTCCTGCTGCCAATACTCTTTTTCCTTGGTACACCAGCTCTCTAACAAGATCCGCTTCTCCTTCTATGAACTGTGGTTCTTCGATATACACTTCTTCCACGCCTGGGTGTGCCGCCAGCCACTCTCTCTGTTCTTCGGATGTCAGGCATCTTATTGCCGGTATCATCGCCTTGTAGTGTGTGTTCACCAGTCCGATGTCTTCAAGCTCATCGAGTATGAGTCTCTCGTCGTATCTTATGTCTTTTGTCCATTTGAGGAGTGCGAATCCCACTTTATCCTCTAATGATCTCCATTCTGCGATGATCCTCCTTGCATGTTCGGCTCTTGCTTCGTCTTCTTTTATGTCTGGTGATGCTTGTATGAGCTCGACCAGTCCTTGCGCTCCATGTCTTATCGCCCTTTGGATGAACCCTTGTGTGAGCGAGTCTGACTTGCTTGAGTACATAGGCCCTATTGTCATCTCCAGTCTTCCTTCGCCCCCTCCATTGAAGTGTGGTTTGCATACTGGTTCGTAATGGTCGCCGACCTTTTTGCTCCTGCTTGCCGGCCGTCTGCATTCTACGCAGGATGCTGTCTTCACCTCGAACAGGTCTGCCATTGCCATCTGTACAGCAGTACTCAGATATGACTCTCCGGAACTGTCTAGGTTGATCGCCGTCCCGTACAGTTTCCTTCCGCTCATCACTAATCCTTCCACAAGTCTCACTATGCTTGGGTCGAACTTGTGGGTCTCTTCGATGAATACGAATTCAGTCTCTGGTCTGATTGCGTCAGCGATCTCATCGACATCTCGGGTCTCCAAGGCTTCAAATTCTCCTATCCCTTTCTCCCCTTCTTTAGGATATTTGACCAGGAGGTAGTTGCCTGTCAATACCCTGCCTACATAGCTCCTGAGTTTTCCGATCAGGTCTGTTGTCTTGAATGACTTTGCAGGTCCGACTACTATCTTGAATACTCCCTGATCAAAGTTCATCATATCCCTCATTTTTCACCTGGTCCCTACCCTCTTCCCGCGCCCTAATAAACTTTTTCCCTTGCCGGTAGACACCGTTTCATGACGAAACTTTTATATACCCACTTCTCAAGTATTTCTGTTATGCCTCCACCTTATGAGCTTCATAAGAAGAAGATGGTCAAGTTTGTCAGCCTGAACTACAAGCACGTGTTCAGTTTTGAGTATCTTTACGAGCGTCTCCATGAGTGGCTCATCGATGAGGGCTATATGACTACCTCTGATGATAAGTGGATCGAGAAGCTCTATCTTGAGCGTGTCTCTGGCAATGGTGCCAAGCAGATCTGGGTCTGGTGGCGTACTGATAAGATGTGGCCTGGTGGTTTCATCAAGTATTATTTTGACATCGATTTCCATGTCCTTGGTCTTACGAGTGCTGAGATTGTCCATGAGGGCAACAAGGTCAAGACTGACAAGGGTGAGTGTGAGGTCTTCGTGACTGCCTACATGGAGATCGATCCTTCCAAGGGTTGGGATACGAACATCCTTCTCAAGAATGAGTATCTGCGGAATTTCTTCCTTAACCGTATCTATAAGGCTAAGATTGAGGAGGCTGAGGATAATCTCATCAAGGATACCTCCCGTCTTTTGGGTGCTGTCAAGCAGTATTTCCAGCTGGAGTCTTTCATCCCAGAATACGCCGAGAAGCCTTTCTT
>DUGW01000146.1 GCA_013331125.1 Candidatus Woesearchaeota archaeon
GGTCTAAACTATATAAACCTGTCGCTTTGCCTGAATCTGGGTATTTAAAGGCTTTTTTGCCGGTTGGGGCCGAAATCTTCACGATTTTTATTCACTTTAAAGTGGTCATGAGGAAAAAATTTATAAATCTCTTTTTGTAACAGAATATGTGTTGAAAGATGCCTTACCTGAAACAGACTACATATGATAACAAGCACTTCCAGCTAGACTGCGGTAATGTCCAGCTAGTCGCGATGCCATTGAAGACCTTGTTCAGGAATGTAGAGCATGGGGCATACAGGGCAGGAAGAGCAAAAAGTCCTGGATGGAACCATTACCAGAAAGGCAGAGAGCCAGTATCGATAAAGCTGGCAAAAGACTCAGACTTCTATATCAATGTCTTCTCACTCACTGACCACAACAGGGTGAGAGGGAGGTACTCATACTTCCTATGCGACCTCCTTGAAGAGGCAGCACAGGTAAGGTACCAGTTCCGGAAGATCAGGCGTACGTTCACAAGAGGAGTAGGAAACTATCCAGTCATAAGACTGGTGCAGGAGGACGGGAACGGAAGGACACTGGTCGATGCCATAGACATGGATTTCCATCCTAATGCATTGGTGCCTCACGTACTGGAAAAAGACGGTTATGATAAGGACCTCAATCCATTGCGGCAGGTCCTTATGCGGTACACAGATCTTGATAAGGTAGAGAGAGAATCACTGGTCGCTGCTGTCAAGGAAAATTTCGGATTGGTCCCTCCACCAAAGGACCAGCATGCGTCTCAACACTTCTTTGTAGGCGATCCGTGGAAAGAAGAGAGGGAGAGACGGCATCGGGAAGAGGTGGCCAGGATGAGAGACTGGCTCGCAGGAAGGAGGGANNCACCAGAGATGTAAACAAAGTCAGGCTCGCAGAGCAAGCATGGGCAAGCAGGATAAAAGAGATAAGTGAATCAGGATTCAGTCCCCGCTATCGGGCATCACAATATAAGGACTTGGGTGATGCTGTCCTTTCAGTCACAGGCTTCTGGCCAGAATTTGTCCATAGGCCAAGGGATCCGAGGAACCAGACTGATTTCAAGACCACAGGGACCTGGGCATATCACTGCGCCTCTAGCTGTATGGGAGAGTATGATGACCTTTTCGCAAAGATCCTCACGCATGTCGCGGACAATTATACCGAGCTGAGCAGGGTCATCACTGATGTCAGACTATTGATGGACCAGATGTTCCTCCATGCCCCAAGCACAAAGCTGCCGCAGAGACTTGTGCAGTCATTTGTCGGCAGACAGCATTATCTGGAACAGGCAATAGAGAAAGCAAAAATAGAAGAAGAAAAAATGAAAGGCCCGAATTGAGCCTGTTGAAGATTTCTACTTACCCTGGTCTGTCGCTTCTACGTGAACTTCAGCCTGTCGCAGTTCTCGACCATGGCACCCACTACGACATCGTCCTTGCGCTCGATGAGCTTGCAGGCATCGTTGTCAGATGTCACGCGGACATAGCCCATGATGCAATGCGCATGCTGGAGCCTCGTGCCTGGGATGCTGTGGGAATCAACATATTCCTTACAGAGAGCAGGATCCTTGTCTATGGCTGCGACCTCGCCCATGCACTCGAACCTCTGCTTGTCGTAATCGATCCTCCAGCAGGGCTCAATAGATTTCTCATCAAGCGCAAGCTCTGACAGGCAGTCGACCTTGGTGTAGTACTCCTTGATCTCGACGCAGTCATCCATCTTGGCAAGAAGGTCCTTGGCGACGCCGAACATGCTGAGACACTCTTCTCTCCTGTCTCCGGTCCTGTCACAGAAGTTCCTGTTGCCGGTGATCTTAACATAGCTGAAATAACATTCCTCATCACGGCAGGCCTCTTCCACAGACGGGTCGACAAAGATGAAGAACGGCTTGTGCTTCAGACCATCATCCTGCTTGACAACCTCACCACGCACCTTGAGTTTATCATCCCCGGTCGTCACGATATACTCCATGTTATTGCCGATCATGGACTTGAAAGAAACAGACTGGACGCCCGTCATCTCATTTATGCGCTTCATGAGGAAGTTGAACTCCTCCTGGGAATATTTGCGCTTATAGGATGAGTCCATCATCTTATAGAGAGCGTTGAAGTTCTTCTTGTTCCAGGAAGACTCGAAAGCAGCAGCGAACTGCTCCTCTGCTGAATCCTGCGCAGCCGGAGCAGGCTTAGCCTCTGGTTCAGGAGAAGGCTCTTCTTCAATGACAGCCTCCAGCTCATCAACAGAGTCGCATTCGTCATTTTCATCTATGTCGAGGCAGCAGGTGTTGCCGACCATGACATTCGGAGCCTCGCAGGTGATCTGCGGAGCACAGCCTATCAGGAAAAACAGAGCAAAAACAATCCCAGAAATTACAGTAATGATCTCTACGTGTCGCCTCATCTTACTTACCCCCCGGTATATTTTGATATCGGTATAGAAATGATTAAAGGAAAGATTTGGCAAGAAAAGATTTCAAAAAGAAAAATGAACAATCATTCAGCACCTGCCTTGGGAACCTCGACGGTGATTGTGCCATGGATAGTGGGCTTGGCAGTGGAGAACCACTTGATGACCCCGGGTTCGGTGAAGGTGAATGACCAGCTCTGGCCCTGAAGGATCGGTTCAGGAGTGACACCCATACCCTTCTGGTCCTTCCAGCCGATTATGTGCTGGAAATTGTCATTTTCATTGCGCCATTCGACTGTAGTCCCAGGCTTGATGGTCATCTCAGACGGATAGGCCTTAAGGTCTTTCAGCGAGACCACCCTGAAATTGTCAGCAGTCAGCGCCTTGTCATCCTCTTCAGTGACGTCCGTGATCCCGGCGTCATCAGTGGCCTGCTCTTCTGCAGGTTCAAGTTCAGGCGTAGGCACATCATCGACTGGTGTTTCAGTCTCTGGTTCTGGCGGAGCCTCAAGGTCAGGAGTCTCGACATCAGCGATCTCCTGCTCACCTATCTCAGGCACAGCCGGGACAGGTTCAGTGATTTCCTGAGCAGGTATCGGCTCTGGAACATCAGACACCTCTTCGTCTTTGCCGCAGCCGATAGACAGGACTGCAAAAGCCAATGGAAGGATGATGAACAATCCGGTAAATGTTTTGGTTTTCATGGTATATATAGTCGTGAAATATTCTGTTTATAAATGTATCGTTGGGTTCAATAATCGGCCTCAATAATAATTCAATGTGATCTGGTTTGATGCCTTGTCCTGCTCCTGTCGTGAATGGATGACATCCAAGGCCATGTATGACTTCACAAGTATTATCTTCATGACAGAGAATATCACCAATCCAAGGACCAATCCTATCGCGCCGAAAAGCTTAGCGCCTGTCAGTGTCACAAGGACGACCACCAACGGATGCTCTTTCATCAGCTTAGGTATAAGCACAGGCTGGGTGAAAAGGTTGTCGACAAGCTGGGCAAGGATGACGATCACCAGCGCAAGCACTGCTGTCCGGCTGTCAAGAAGCAGGTAAGAGATGACGACAGGAGGAGCCCCGCCGATTATAGGACCAAGATAAGGGACAATATTCATCAGGCCTGCGAAGAAACCCAGGACAAGAGGGAACTTAACACCAGTAAGGAGGAAGCCCACAGAACAGACACCGCCGACAATCAACGACTGGACGACCTTTGCGCTGACAAAATTCTCGATCGCCCTGTTGACCTCATAGGCCATCGACATCACGACCTCAAAATACCTGTTAGGGACAAAGCCGAAGAAACTGCGCCATATCTTCTTCCTGTCCTTGATTATGAGTATCGTGAAGATAGGGACCAGTATCAAAGAGCTCAGCACGACAGGGAGGAACGCGCCTACCGCAGACTTCATCTCTTTAGCGAAGATATCAAACCATATCTTGAGAGTCCCGGCCTTTATCTCTGCCTTGATGATGGGGACATAATATGATATCACGCCGCCGTCAGGGCTGCTCACCTTGCGGAGGACCTGCTCGTCGATGCGCTGCTCGATCCTTGGCCAGTCCTTCTGCACCTGTGAAAGTTCACTGACCATCTTAGGGCCTGCGAAATAGACTGAGCCAAGTATGGCGAGCATGAAAGTGCATATCACGAACACATAGGCAAGATTCTTCCTGAAGCCCATGTTGCGGAGATACTTCACGAAGGGGTTGACTATGTAGAGTATCACCAATGCGAAGAACAGATAGCGGAACACAGACCTGAGATGCCAGACCAAAAGAAGCGCGCCGACAAGCAATAGAGCTATGCCAAGCATGTTCAGCCAGAGTCTATAGTCGGTGTTTAAGGTCCTCATATTATCCCCATCATCTGTTCCACAGCATCATCTGCCATCAATTGCTGTGCTTCAATGTCTCGACAGCGCTTGAAAGGAGGTTCTGGTAGATCGTGATGCATATCTTTGGCTGAGCGAGGAAGACAGATTTCAGGTCCTCTTTGAAGAAATAACACAGCACTGTATCCTTTGATGCTATGGCGTCAGCAGCCCTGGTCGCGTCACGGATAAGCGCGAATTCTCCAAAAGACTGGACAGGAGAATAGGTGCAGATGGTCTTCCTGTTCTTGCGGATCTCGACCTCGCCTTTNNGGGTCTCTGGAAAGCCCCCTGAATACCGGACACTTCTCAAGAGCATCAGCTATCCTGGGTCTCTTCTCTCTCAAAAAGATCGCGCGGAAGTCTTTCATCTTAACCTCTTCATTAACTATCGCTGCCTGATGGATCCATCTGATCAGTCATCAGGTGCCTTACTTTTTCCCGAAATCTTTTCCCGTAATGCTTCCTTATCGCAGCTTCGTTAGGTTCTATGACGCCGCTGGGGGTTATCAGCCCTGTGATCAGCCTTGGAGGGGTGATGTCAAAAGCGTAGTTCGCGACCTCTGCATCCTTTGGGGTGATCAGGACCCTGCCAAGCTCACCTGCATCAGTCTGGCCTTCGACATACTTCACTTCTTCACCGCCACGCTGTTCGATGATGATATCCTGAGGTGAACCATGCTCCCAGTCAAAAGTCGAGTCTGGAAGAGCTACATAGAAAGGGACATTGTTGTCATGCGCAGCGAGAGCCATCATATAGGTGCCAATCTTGTTGGCGACA
>DUGW01000068.1 GCA_013331125.1 Candidatus Woesearchaeota archaeon
GTCTATGAACTTGTCTGCTATCTGCTGCTCCAATGACCTGGCGATCCTTTTTGCGCCTATGACGTGCTCTTTTCTCACCAGCTTGTCGCCTTTCTCCTGAGCAAGGTCGCCAGCAGCGCGTATGAGTCCGCCAAGATCCCTGAGCCTGAGAGTGAGATGGTTCTTCCTGTTCGCCCTGCGGCGGGCCTCCTCGATGATATCCTCAACAGCATCCTTGGAGAAAGGAGGGATCTTCTCATCCTTCTTGATCTCCTGAGCGACAAACACCGCAATCTTCCAGCGGTTCTCAAGAGAATCCTTCATAGTATCATTCATATAGATCTCATAACCATAACCACGGATCCTGGACCTAAGGGCAGGATGCATGTTCTTGATGGTCTCAAGATTGCCGGCAGCGACAAGGACAAAATCAGTAGGCACAGCCTCAGTACGGACCATAGCACCGGCAGAACGCTCAGACTGACCAGTGATCGAATACTTGCGCTCCTGGATGCAGGAAAGAAGCTCCTGCTGGGTATGAGGCTGGAGAGTCGCTATCTCGTCGATGAAAAGCACACCCTTATGCGCCTTATGGATCATGCCTGCGACGACACGTTCATGGGCAGGAGTGCCAAGACCGCCAGACTGGAAAGGGTCATGCAACACATCACCCAGAAGGGCACCTGCATGCGCACCAGTAGCGTCAAAGAAAGGAGCCTGCTCCTTCTTGTAATTGTCAACAATCACCTTAGGAGGGGAATCACCCTTACCCAAAGAGCCACGCTTACCGAGATTGATGAATATTATGAAAGCAGCAAGGAACATCATGCCACCGAGGAAGAAAGCGGCGAACATGATATCAGACTTATAATAAGAACGGACCCACCAGGGAGCGATCATCGCTATGATGGCAAGTATGAACATAAGGATGTTCTGGTTCTTGAAGACCTGCGAGGTCTGGATACGCGCCTTGGCCACAAGCTCACGGCCCTCACCAGCATGGACAGTACGGATAAGAGGCTGGTTCTCATCATTAGGATTAGGGAATGAAATTATGTCGACCAGTTTCTCCTTAGGGAGAAGTTCAGCAAGAGCAAGACCGAGCATGGACTTACCAGTGCCAGGCTCACCTATCAGAAATACGTGGCGGCGTTGGTTGGCTGCCTTCTTGATGACCTCGACAGCACGCTCCTGGCCGATGACCTGACCAACAATCTTGTCAGAGACAGGGATCTCCGAGGTATCATTGAAGGTCTTGAAAAGATATTCAGGAGACTTAGAAAGGTCAAGCTGAGCAGACTTCTTAGCAGGCTTGGCCTCCTTGGTTGATGGAGCAGTTTTTGGTCCTTCTTCAGCCTTGGCTGTGTGGACTGCATGCGTTGTCTTAGGATGGGCAGCGGGGCTCTTCTTGGCAACAGCTCTATGTTTAGCTTTAGCTGCAACAGGCGCTTTCTTACCTTTAGAACTGGCTGTCTTCACATCCTTCTTTGCCATAACATCACAAGGGGAAAAAGTAGTATATAAAGGTTATTGAATAGAGAACAGAATTTCCGGCTTCAGTCACTCGGGGAGTTCACAGCCGGTCTTATCAGCTATAAGACCGATAGACATCTCACCCTCAATCCTCATACCATCACCGAAGATAAAAGTGGGATAACCCTTGACATCTGCATATTGGCACTTGAGAGGATTGCCTTTCGGACCACCTTCATCACACTCTGTGTAGTCGATGAATTCGAAAGACGTGCCGAAGCTCTTCTTGACATTCTGGCAATGAGGACACCAAAAGGTGCCGTACATCTTCATGCCGGTCGAGTTGACGCACTTGGCGAAATCATCAAGATTTGGGCTTGAGCAGCCAGAGAATAGGAGAAGAGCAATAAGACCTAGCCCGATGATGCAAAGTCGAGCCCTACTCCGCCTCGCTACGCTCGGCTCCGTCTGGCCTGCCTTCGTTGCTGAAGCAACTTCAGGCAATGAAGGCGCAGACGGTCTCGACTTTGCTATTATGTTCTGTTTCATCTTAACAATACCTGCACATCTTGCCACTTGCCTTATAATGGATGCGGCTCATCACCTTCCTGCACCTGAAGCAATGGCTGTAGCTGAAGATCGAAAGCACCATGATGATGCTGATTACAGCAAGGCTAGCGAGGCAGAAGACACAATAGGCAAAAAGGACATACGTCTCTATGTAGAGCAAGTACATAGAGAATACCCAACCTATTATCGCGAAAAGTATGACCAGGAAGTTCAGATGCTTGGCCCTAAGTCTAGGATGGATCTTAGAAAGATCATAACCCTTCAGTATCAGGACACTAACCAGGATGAAATATATGTAACCAAGTGCGCCGATGATCGCATTCGGGATGCCGAGGAATTTAGAGTAGACGCTCTTGTTCACGACGTCACAGTTAAGCTTCTCACCGAATGTGCAGATGGTGCTGGCCTCAGGCTTGTAATGGAGATAGATAAGATATCCTGCGATGACAAGGCCCAACACTGACAGGATGATTATGCCCTTGAGGATACGCTCGATAGGATGGGCCTTGGGCTTCCACTTCATGATATCCTTGTGAGTGTAAGACTTTGTCTCAGAGGCCTTGACTGCAGATGCTTTGGGTCTGGAAACTTTCTTGGCCTTCTTGGCTGGAGCCTTCTTTATCTTTGCCGCCTTCTTCACTCTCTTCTTAGTGGTTTTCTTAGGCATAGGCCATTTTCCATAGGGGTCTTTTATAAAT
>DUGW01000178.1 GCA_013331125.1 Candidatus Woesearchaeota archaeon
GATCTTGGCACTGGCAAGCAGCAGGCCATGACCATAACTGCTCCTAACAAGCTGAATGAGACTGATGTCGAGAAGATGAAGAAGGAGGCTGAATCCCATGCTGCTGATGATAAGAAGCGCAAGGAGGAGGCTGAGGTCATCAACAATGCCGATACATTTATCTATGCCTCTGAGAAGACCTTGGGGGATATCAAGGGCAAGGTTGATGATNNCTAGCATCAGAAGCAGCAGGAGGCTGCCAAGGGCGCAGCAGGTGCCCAAGCCGAGGGGGCTTCCGCCTCAGATAGGGCTGATGACAAGGTTGTCGACGCTGAGTTCGAGGAAGAGAAGAAGCCCAAGAAAGGCAAGAAATGATTTTTTGATCATTTATTTCATTTTGATGTTTCATGGATAAGCGGATTCCCACAGAATCGGAATGTTTTGACCTCATGTCTGAGATCGGCTTAGCTCCTGCTGTGGTGCATCATTCGATCCTTGTGAGGAAGTTCGCTCTTCAGATTGCTGATGAGCTTGCCAAGGTCGGTCACTCTGTTGACCGTGAGCTTGTCGCTGCCTCAGCCCTGTTGCATGACATCATGAAGATGTCTGCTGAGTTTGACCATGCCATTGAGGGTGGTGAACTGCTCAAGAGGAGGGGTTTCCATCCTGTCGCTGAATTGGTCAGGAAGCATGCCCTTAACAACCTTGACAATCCGGACTTTGTCCCTAGGACCACCGAGGAGAAGCTCTTGATGTATGCTGATCTCCGTGTCTCTGGCGGCGGGGTCGTCTCGCTTGCTGAGCGTTTTGATTACATCAAGAGGCAGTACAATCCCAAGGACCCTGATAGGTTCAAGGGTTACCAGGATTTCGCTTACATGCTTGAGGATGAGTTCATCGAAAAGTTGGGTGATAGGATATAATGGCAAAAGACTACTATGACATACTGGGCGTCCCTAAGACTGCCTCGAGGGATGACATCAAGAAGGCTTACAAGAGGCTTGCCAAGAAGTATCATCCTGACCTGAACAAGGAGGATGGTGCTGCTGATAAGTTCAAGGAGCTCAATGAGGCTGCTGCTGTCTTGGGTGATGAGCAGAAGCGTGCGCATTATGATCAGTATGGTACTGCTGAGTTCCCTGGTGGTTTCCAGGGCGGTGCCGGCGGTTTTGATTTCTCTGGTTTCGGCAATGAGTTCGATTTCGGTGATATATTCGAGTCTTTTTTCGGTGGTGGTCATTTCGGCGGTATGCGTGGCAGGCGTCGTGGTCCTCAGCGTGGTGCTGATATCCGTTATGATATGGAGGTCACTCTTGAGGAGGCTGTCGCTGGCGTGACCAAGCATATCACTGTCCCAAGGTTTGTCTCCTGCTCTAAGTGTGATGGTTCTGGTGCCAAGTCTAAGGATGCTGTCCAGACCTGTCCTGACTGTCGTGGTTCTGGTGCTGTAACTCAGACCCGCAGGACCCCTTTCGGTCTTTTCCAGACGACGACTACCTGTAGGCGTTGTGGCGGCCGTGGTCAGTACATCTCTGAGCTCTGTGACGTATGTGACGGTTCAGGCCGTGTGGAGGAGGAGAAGCGTATCAAGGTTGAGGTGCCTGCTGGTGTCGATTCTGGTACCACTCTGCGTCTTTCAGGCAGTGGTGAGGCTGGTGAGCGTGGTGCCCGTACCGGTGATCTTTTCATAGTTGTCCATGTCCAGCCTCATAAGGTCTTTGACCGTAAGGATAATGATCTTTTCATCACTGTCCCTGTCTCTTTTGTCGGTGCTGTGCTTGGTGATACGATTGAGGTCCCTGTCGTCGGTGGCGAGGCCAAGCTGAAGATCCCTCCTGGCACTCAGTCCAATACTTTTTTCAAGATGAAGGGTAAAGGTGTACCTTTCCTGAATTCTTCCAGGGTCGGTGACCAGTTTGTCAAGGTCGTCGTGCATACTCCTGAGAATCTTAACTCTCTCCAGAAGAAGGCCTTGTCTGATTTTGCCAAGAAGATGGGTGATAAGATAACTCCTCAGAAGGGTTTCTTGGACCGCGTCAAGGAGAAGTTCTCTTGATTAGGCGCTCTGCTGTATCTGTGGCATGGGTATGTTCTTCCCTTCCATCTCTCCCAGGTAGTGTTCCCAGCTCCACCATGTGCCTTTTTCCCCTTTCACTGTGAATTCGAATGGTGGTTCTATCTCTCCTGCTCTTGTTGCGTCTATCATCATGTCTTTGAATTCGACTGTCCTTTTTTCCTGTCCTTCTCCTATCTCGAACCTTATTGGGTATCCCCAGTATTCCTGTACCCATACCTTTCCTGGTTTTCCGTCATATCTTATGCTGAACACCTTTGTGTAGTCGTTTCCTAGCATCTCTTCTCCTGTCAGTTCTGCGTCTGCGGCTTTTGTCAGCATCTCGTACGGGTCCAGGGCGTAATACTTCTCGTAGTCTGTCTTCTCCAGCTCTTTGTCTGGTTCGTCGCATTCTCCGCATCTTGTCAGTGCGGTCTTTGTACTCCTGTCCATGTATACCCAGTTGTATTCTTCTCCTGTCGGGTATGTCCTGGTCTCTGGCAGCACTACCTTGATGAATCTCTGTTTGAAGTAATAACCATACTCTTCATCCATATCTGTGTCTGATAATGTGTATTTGTATGATTCTATCTTTGATGCCCTTCTCACCAGCTCCTTGAATTCTGTTATGTCTGTCTGTTGCCCTCTCTTATCTAAAAGTTCTCTTGGCGCGTCCGGGTCTTCTTGTGCCTTTGGAGGGGCTATATCTCCTGTGTCTTCCAGGGTTTCTGTGCCTTTCTCTTCACTCTTAGGGGCCGATTTGCACCCTGTGAGGCTGACTACCAGCATTGTCATGATTAGTACTGCCATTATTATATATAGTGTCTTTCTCATTTTCATCATCCTGGTTCAGATTTCAGTGGGTATATTAATATTTTTTGTCAAAACAGCTCTGTCCCAAGTCGTGGTCAGCGCCATTTGTGAGCTCTTAATAGAATTATACTCGAGGTCGAGCTGGGGGTCGCCCCCTACGGGGAAGCCGACCTTTCTGATACGATCAGCGACAGAGCGAACCTGGCGCTGACCCACGAAGTGAGATTTGGGACAGAGCTGTCAAGAACCTTTTAGCTCTTTCTCTGCACGTTTTAAATATCCCTTTCCATTTTTTGCCTGCATGATCCGCAACTCCTTCATCTTCCTTGAGCGTGTAGGCCCTTCTTTGGAGCAGAATATCTGGTCTCAGGGCATCTCTGACTGGTCTTCTTTCATATCTGCCCCCCGTATCCGCGGGCTTTCTCCTGTCCGTAAGGATTATTTCTCCAGGCAGCTTGCCAAGGCCCGCAGGTCTGTTTTTGATTATGATTCCTCTTTCTTCACCGATTGTCTGCCTTCTTCTGAGGTCTGGCGTCTCTATGATCATTTCCGCGATGATTGTCTTTTCCTTGATATCGAGACCACTGGTTACTATGGTGACATCTCTGTTATCACTGTCTTTGATGGTGATTCATCCCATACTCTTGTCAAGCATCATTCTTTGCACAGGCATAATCTCAAGCGTGTCTTCTCGCATGCCAAGCTTCTTGTCTCTTTCAATGGCATCTCTTTTGATGTCCCTGTGTTGAGGCGTGCTTTCAGGGATGTCATCCCTCCTGTCCCTCATCTTGATCTGCGTTTCCCTCTTGCTAGGCTTGGTTTCACTGGAGGTCTGAAGAGTATCGAGCGTGATCTTGGTATCAGCCGCTGCGCTTCTGTTGATGGTGTCTCTGGTGAGGATGCTGTCGCTCTCTGGCATGATTATCGCATGACTGGTGATGAAGACTCTCTTTCCAGGCTTGTGAAGTACAATGAGGAGGATGTGATCAATCTCAAGCCCATCGCTGATTTCGTCTACAGGCGCATGAGTTCTGATATGAAGTCGGCTCTCGGCATCTGATCTCTTTGTTTCTCTTCTGTTTTTCTCGTCGGAGTTTCATACTTGATCACTGTTTCTCAGGATTTTTGTCTTGTTATCATGTTTTTCTGTCTTGTTCTGATGTTTTCTGTCTTGCTCCGGTGTTTTTTACTTTCATCAGGTGATGATTTGATTTTTCTTGTTTTTTCATTTTTTGCTTGTTTTTCGCGGATTTTTTCTTTCTCTTGTGATTTTTTTCGCTTTGCTTGATTTTTTCTCATCATCTTTGTTTTCTCGTCGAGAAAAATGAAGATTTTTCAGCAGCATTTTCTGTTTCTGTTCAAGATTCTTTCTTCTCTGTCGGATTTTTTTCTTCACACGACGAAAAAAAGCAAAACATTTATAAAGAATAATCTCCATAATTAGTGTTTAAGCGTCTATAGGCGCTGAATTCAAATGAGGTGAGCGTTTTGGCAGCAAAGAAAAAGAAAGCAGTCAAGAAGAAAGCACCTGCTAAGAAGAAAGCAGTGAAGAAGAAGGCAGCCAAGAAGAAAGCACCAGCTAAGAAGAAAGTGGTGAAGAAAAAGGCAGTGAAGAAGAAGGCAGCCAAGAAGAAAGCACCTGCTAAGAAGAAGAAAGCAGTGAAGAAGAAGGCAAAGAAGAAGAGATAAGCAGGTTTTTTTTGATGTGTGAAGGCCTGATCCCCCTGAAGGTTTCAGGTCTTTCTTTTCTTTAATGGTTCTCGTTCTTGTTATCGATCAGTTAAGATTAGTTATCTAGAAGTCCATCAGGCCTTTCTGTGCCTTGTCTTTGAGCTGTTTTTCCTTGTTTTTTGGTGTTTTAGGCCCTTTTTGCCCCTCTTTCTCTGTCTTTTCTCTCTCTTTCGGCATCGGTCCTGTGCCCAGCTCTCTCTGCTCTCCTTCGTATTCCCTCTCTTCTTCGCTGAACAATGGTTGTCCGTACACCCCGTCGAATCCTGGCTTGACTGTGATCTTGCCTTCTCTGTTCCTGAGTATGGCATCTGCCATCTTTGTTGTCGTCACTCCTTGCAGTTCTTCTGGTGTCCTTTCCAGCAGCACTTCCATCTCTGTTCCTAGTCTGAGTATCTTGTTGTATTCGTCCCATATCCCTTTTGTCGCGATTCCTTTTCCGAATACGTGCTGCAGCAGTTCGCTCAGCGGCAGTAGTCTGTAGAACTTCTTTGCGTCTGCTGGTCTGTATCCTTCTGGTCTGTCTGCCAGCTCTTCCACCCTGTGCTCCACTCCTATTGTCACAAGTGACCCGCATTTTGGGCATCTGTTCCCTGCTGCGGATGATTCTTGCGGGCTCATGCATACATTGCAGTTCCTGTGTCCGTCATAGTGGTATTTTCCGTATGCTGGGTCGACTTCCACTGTCCCTGTCAGTCCTTCTCCTGTCCTTATCGCCTTGATGATGTCTTTGTACCTTAGCTCGCACTCGAATATCGTCGCCTCTCTTCCTATCCTCCATGGCCAGAAGCTGTGCAGGTCTGAGAAGCTGACTAGGTTGAATTTGTCGAGGAAGCTGCATCTCCAGTTCATCGGCGGGTCGCTTGACAGTCCTGTCTCGACTGCGTGTATGTGTCTTGTCTGGTCTTCGAAGCATTCGTCCATGTTCTTGAACTGGTTGTAGTCTCCCATCACTGAGAAGTGTGGTGTCCATATGTGTGCGGGTATGACCTCGACATCAGCGCTTACTTTTCTCATCATCTCTACGAAGTCTGGACATGGTATCTTGAATATCGGTCTTCCGTCATAGTCCACCCTTCCATGCTTCTTGAGTTCTTCTGTTATCTGTTCTGCTGTTTCTATGCTTGGTGCCAGCACTACATTGTGCACTCTTCTTCCTTTGCCTTTGGAGCTGTAGATCAGGCTTATCTCTGTCTGCAGCATGAATGGGAATCCTGTCTTTGTCCTGTAGATGCCTTCTCCGCTCTCATCTGAGAGTTTTGCTTTGAGCTCTTCTATCCATTTTGGATGTGTGAAGTCTCCTGTCCCCAGCAGTCCCATCCCTTTCATCCTTGCGTATCTCTCCAGGTTGTCTATGTCCAGCGCAGTGCTGCAGCCGCGGGAATGCTTGGAATGTATGTGTAGGTCTGCTATTATTGTCATGTCTGTATTGTCCTCTGCGGCATTTATATTATTTTTGTCTCTGAAGCATTCATCTATTGCGAAACATTAATATATCAGGCAACCCGCTAGTGCTTATCTCATCAACAAACGAGGTGGATGATATGAAGAAAGCATTTTTTCTATTATTATTGGTGGGTTCCCTGCTGCTGGTCGGTTGTGGAGAGAAGGCAGGAGAGGCCAGGGCGCCTCTGACAGGAAACTTTCAACTTGCAAAAGTGTGTGCTGATTTTCATGTTATCAGGTCAGGGAATTTTGTGCCTACTAATCCGTACACTGGTGTAAGTGCAGAAGTCAACTATTATGGTATAGCATCTGCCCTGGCAGATTTGACATCCAATGATTTCAGCTATGTTTGTGAGAAGGTGCTGCTTGAAGCAGATATCTGTCCAGATGGTCATCCTTTGCGAATGACTGGCATGAGGTTCTTAGATTGGTATTATTGCCAGGGAGATATTGGTGCGAATGGTTGTCCGGCATCCCACGTTTATAGTTATGACTCTGTGGAGGGCGTCTCTTCTTGCCGGGTGACGCCGAAATGTAATAAGCCAGTTCCTATAGCTTCTCCCGCTCTTGCAAACCAGCCTTTTTACCTGTGCCCTTGACTGATTTTTTCTTTTTTCTTTGCTTCTTTATCCATAACCTTTTTAAACCCTGATTTTTTTTACTGTCTTTATGAGCTTTTTCAGGAAGATTTTGCCTTATGCAGGGCTGTTGTTCAGTATTATACCTATAGCCCCTCTTGTCTTGCCCATGGTGTATGGTGCTGATGAGAAGGTAGGCCTTGCCATCGCTGGTGGCATCTTGGCATTCATAGGTTTCTTTGTCCTGATCATTATCGCTCTGTCTGCTTTCTGGATCTGGATGCTTGTTGATTGTGCTATGCGCGAGAATTTCAAGCAGGATTCTGATAAGGTGATATGGATCCTTGTCCTTGTATTCACCCATTGGATCGGTGGCGNNAAGTATTCACCCATTGGATCGGTGCCTTGATTTATTATCTTGTCATCCGCAGGGACCTTGGTAATCCGAAGACCGGTCATAAGAAGTCGCATCCTTCCCATCGTAGATGATTATTCTCTTCTACCTTTCTGGCATCTTTGCTTTCCACTTATAGGAGTATCCGTTCCATGTCTTCTTGCGTTCGATGAACCCTCTGCGTACGAGCTCGTTGAACACCTGGTTGTGTTCTCTTGATTGGTATTTGAGCTCTTTCTCTCCGACCCATCTGTTTCCGAAATTGTATAGGAATGACTGTTGTATCTGGTGTGCAAGTTCCATCTTCTTGCTTGTGTCTGGATCCTCTTTTTTCATTCTTCACCGTCTATTTGCCGAATCCGTGCAGTGTGCTCTGTTTCTTGTCGTATTTGTGGTGGAAGTTCGGTGGTTGTATCGATTTGAAGCTGTATCCCCAGTCTTTGAGCATCTGTTCTGCGTTACCTGTTATCTTCGGCGCTGCTATTATCCCTTTTATCTTCTCCAGTGGTATCCCTTTCGCTGCGCTTATCTTCTCTACGTATCTCCTCAGTTGCGTCACTGCTGAAAGGTCTGCCCTGAACCTTTTGCATTCCACTATCACGAGGTTTCCGTCCTTGTCGTGTCCGAATACGTCTATGAATCCGTACTTGGTGTGTTCTTCCATCGACAGCGGTTTGAAGTCGTATGCTATGAGTGTCGGGTTGTTGTATATCATCTCGCTCATGTCTTTCTCTGTGCCCATCACCTGTATCTTCTGTCCGTCATTTAGTTTTGTGGACTGCAGGAAGTGTATCTTTGTCATCTCGACTGTCATGAAGTCCTTGTTTGCGAGGTTCTGTGAGTGTATTATTATCTTTCCGTCTTCTGTCTCCACCATGTGCTGTGAGTCGCTTCTCATGTAGTTTATCGGTTGGTGTCCGTCTGGCTGGTGCACCAGGAATGCGTTGTCTGCCTTGATTATCAGAAGCCTTTCCCCCAGCGGCAGTTTCGCCTCTACCCTTCCAGAATAATGGACAGTGCATTCTGCTGCTATCGCTACTGTCTCGTTCTTCTTCAGCGCTTCTTTTATCTTTGCTGCTTTAGAATGCATTTCTACCCCCTGGTTATTCTCCGGTTGTAGGCTTTTAAATATTTTACTGTTGTGCTTTATCAGTCTCAGATCATGCTCTTTATTATGTCGCTCTTTGTCACGACGCCTTTTATCTTGCCTTCTTTCTGTACCACTACCAGGTTCCTGTGTTTCAGCAGTTCGTTCAGTGCAGATATCGGTGTGTCTTCTGTGACTATGGGTGGCATCTCTTCCATCACGTCCTTGACCAGCAGTCTCCTGACATCTTCTTTTCCGACCCTGTCTATCACTGCCCTCTCTGTCAGCATCCCTACGATGCTCCCTGCCTCGACCACCGGCATCTGTGATATCCCTTTTGCGCTCATCTGCCTGACCACGCCCACTATCTTGTCGCTAGGCTTCACTATCAGTACCTTCTTCGCCATTACATCTTTTGCCTTTGGCTCTTTTTTCTTCTCTACCCTCTCCAGCGCCTCGAATATCTTCTGTGCCTTTGTGTATGCGGGGTCGAGCATCCCTGCCTCTATCTTCGCTATCATCGATTGTGACACTCCTGCTTCGTGCGCCAGCTGTGTCTGTGTCAGTCCGAGTCTCTGTCTTCTTCCTTTCAGGCTTTTCAGGTCGTATCTCATATTCTTATAGAAATAGTTGGCTTATTTAAATATTCCGGGGCTGTATCCGTTGCCTATATGAATGGTGTCTCGTCGCTTATCTTTTCAGCTCCGTGCCGCTGTACTATCTTCTCCATCATCTCTTTGCCTATGAATTCGTTGTATGTTTCCTTGTCTATCACCATGGCTGGTGTTCCCTCTACGCCATATAGTTCTTTCAGGGTCTGGAGTGCTGCGTTCTCTATGTTGTAGTCGAATGCATAGACATAGACTGATGGGTAGTTCTTCCTTATCCATGTGAGTATGAATCCTTGTGTCTTGCATTTTGGGCAGTCGTCTTCGTTCGAGTAGAAGTACAGTATGAGTGTGTTGTTGACTCCGCATTCCTTGTTTGTCTTCTTCATGAACAGCCAGTGCCTTATCTCGAGCAGTGAGTATTGTTTCTTGAGCTCCAGCACGTCCCTGTTCCCTTCCCCGAGACGGTTCTCCATATAGTCTAATTTGGACGCCATCTCGTAGAGCTCTTCCTGCAGTGGTGTGCTGTTTACGTGTTCGCATGGGTTCTCGGCTATTATCTCGTATTGCAGTTCCATGGCCAGTGTGTCTGTCTTCAGGTCCTGTCCTATGTAGTCTATCTGTTCGAGTTTCTGGCTTGAGAAGTAGTTACCTACCAGTATGCCTACTATGAATATCAGTGTCGTTATCGCGAACACTGCCAGGTATTTTGTGAAATTGACTTTTTGTCTTGACATTTTATCTCCTGCCATAAGTGTATCATGCGTATTTGATCTCTACCTCTTTCCTTTTCCTTCCTACCCATCCTACGTCTTTGTTCTTTATCCTTGCCTTTATCGCCAGTCCCCACCAGTAGACGTATAGTGGCAGGTAGAACACCATGAACAGTATGTATGCGTATGACAGGTGCATCTCTTCTCTTGACATCCTTTTTGCCAGGTATACCATGGTTATTCCCAGCACAAGTGATACGAGTCCTATCATCATCAGTGGGCTCTGGTTTATGTAGAACCAGTCCCAGTCCAGGTCTATCAGTCTCCATATGTCGAAGTTCACGTTGTATAGGTTGACTGCCCTCTGGTAGTTTGTCTTTATTGACATGTATATTGTGTATGCCACTATCGTCGCTGCTGTCATTATCGATACGAATGCGCTTGGCAGCACGAACAGTCCCAGGTTTCCGTATTGTGGTTTGAACAGGTGCTTGTACTTCCCTATGTTCTCCAGGAACCCTTTGTACCATCTGACTCTCTGTTTCTTCAGTGGTGTGAATGTGGGCATCGCCACTGCGTAGACGTTGGCGTCCACTGCGTTCTCTATCTCATACCTGTTTGATTGTATCCTCAGTGCTATCTCTATGTCTTCTGTGCATGTCGATGTGTCGTATCCTCCGTACCTGTCGAAGAATTCTTTCCTGAATATCGTGAATGGTCCTGGTGTGACGTGTATGCTTCCCAGGTATGAGAATACCTTCCTGAGGTATACCCCCAGCAAAAACTCTATGACCTGTATCCTCTGCCATATCGTCTTCGGTCTTGTGCATTTGAGGCTTGGTGTCACTGCCATTACGCTCTTCTTCCTGAAGTATCCTATCATCTTCTTGAGCGCGTCTGGTTCTACTATGCTGTCTGCGTCCAGGCATCCTACGAACTCGCCTTTTGCGTGCTTGAGTCCCAGATTCAGTGCTGTGCCTTTGCCTCCATTGGGTTTCGTGAGCACAAGGACTCCTCTCTTCTCATAGCTTCTTGCTATCTTGAGTGTCTTGTCTGTGGATCCGTCATCTATCACTATTATCTGCAGCTTCTCTTTCGGGTAGTCCAGCTCCAGCAGCGATTCCACTGTCTTTGCCAGGCATTGCTCTTCATTGCATGCCGGCACCATGATTGTCACTTTCGGCAGCTCTTTCGGTGCTTTTGGGTTCTTGATCTGTTTCCTGTTCTCTATGAGTGTGACCAGGAAGAATATGGCGCAGAATAGTCCGAAATATGATACTGTGTATAGTATGAGCTCTCCTATGTCCATCTGTGTTCACTGCTTGAGCGGTGTATGTATATGATGTGTATATAAATAGGTATTTCAGCTCATTAA
>DUGW01000123.1 GCA_013331125.1 Candidatus Woesearchaeota archaeon
CCATGCTGGGTCTTTCCATACCTTTCGGTATGAACCTTTTCTCCACTGCAGTGATCCCTCTGCTTGTGGTCACTCTCTTGGCATCTCTCAGTCTTGCTATACTTGTCAGTGCTCTCCTGCTTGTGCTCGGAAGAGAATATGGTTTTTTAGCATGGTCTGCCCTGCAGATATTCATCCTGCTCTCGGCCCCTTTCTTCCCTGTAGAGATATTCCCTAAGGCCATCCAGTACATCGCTTATGTGATGCCTTTCACTGACGTGTTCGCTGGTGCGAGGATGCTTGCGACCACTGGCGCAGTCGACAGCAGCCTGATAATGAAAGGACTCATCATTGCCATCTGTTACATAATCATATCCTGGCCTCTCTATTTCCTTTCATTCAAGAGGGCTAAGAAGACCGGATTGCTGGCCAAGCTGATGTGAACATAGAGAGTGTTTTTAAAGAGACCCACAAACTTTTTAATCTCTGCAAGACACCTACAGGATATGATGCAACCAGTCGAGGTCAAGCCTGAACATTCTCTTGGAAGCAGACTTGATGAGATAGCATACTGGGCCAAGATGAATGAGAAGTTTGGTCAACCTGTCGATCCTGAGAAACTCTTGTACCTTGAACGCGAAGCCTTTGGTGGTTATTTCCGGCATCATCCTGTCTGCGAAGCAGTTGCTAAAGGTCAGTCTTCATTCCATGCCCATCTTCAGCCAGTCTATGACCTTTGGCAGACCACCTACCCTAAAGCAAGTCCCGAGAATGTCAGACTTGTACGTGACTGTATAGGAGAGCTCAATTCTGTTGGTCACGAATTCTTCTTTTCCAATATCGTATCTCCGGATAATATAAGGAGCCTGAGAAATTCCCGCAGGGGCCTGCTTTATGCGATGGGAGTTGTATTGGGCGGGTTGTCTGGTCTGATAGTCTATTCTACAGGTGCAGAACCAGGAAATATCCACACCGCCGCCTATGCCTCTCCTCCAGCAATATTGGCCATGCCTTTCATTGCAGAATTTATCATAGGCAGAAGGAATGATCAGCAGTCAATCGATTCTCATCTTGAGGAACTAAGGCGCACTGCAGACAACAACGCACTCTACCTTCAGGAGCAATACGCCCGCGTTTTTGCCAGATAAGACCATCTCACAAGTTCTAAAGCTTCAACCCAATTCGCACCTTTCTCCAACATATTTATATATACAGGTCCTTCTGATACTTATTAACCCAATACACCCATTATTACGGGTTCTACGGGTCCAACAAGGTGATTATCATGAAAGAAGAGAACCATAAACCTATGCATGGTATGCTTTTGTTTGTGCTTGCCGCAGGCTTTGTCCTGGTCGCTCTCGCGATCATGTTTGCTCCTAAGCCTGAGGTGAAGGTGACGACCGCTGGAGGCTCCGGCCCTGGCGCTGTCCAGAACACTATATCTGTGGCTGGCAATGCTGAATTGACTGTCTCTCCTGATGAGGCTGAGATATACATCCGCATAACGACTGATGAGCCTACTGCAAAGAGGGCTCAGGAAGAGAATGCCCGCCTTACCAACACTGTGCGCGATGCTCTCAAGAAGGCGTATGACCTTGATGATGAGAAGATCGAATCGAATTCCTATAATCTCTGGCCTAAGCAGACCTGGAATCCTGATACAAGAGAGTATGAGGATAAAGGTTTCACTGTCCAGCATCTCCTGAAGGTCACGACTGATGATCTTGAGGAAGTAGGGAACATGCTTGACACTGCTGTGCAGAACGGCGCTAACGGCGTTGACAGGATATCTTTCACCCTCTCCAAGGATATGGAGGATGATGTGAGGGATCAGGCATTGGGTCGCGCTGCAGGTTCCGCAAAGGATAAGGCAGAGTCCCTTGCCATGACTCTCGGCGTGAAGCTTGGTGGTATCTCATCTGTCAGCGAGTCTAACTTTTATTATGACCGCTATGAGTATGCAGTGCCTGCCATGGACATGGCTGAGGCTGGTGGTATGGCCAAGTCATTCAGCACTGACATAAGTCCTAAGGACGTGACTGTCAGGGCCAATGTGAATGTGGCTTACCTCATAGGATAGATCCTGCATCAGGATCAAATCTTTTCAATATTTTTCTTATTCTTCACCAATCAACATCTTTAAATACCTTCTACACTCAGACCTCTCAAAAACCTTGAGGTGATATCATGCCAGCTAAGAAGAAAGCAGTCAAGAAGAAGGCTCCGGCAAAGAAGAAAGCTCCAGCCAAGAAGAAGGCACCAGCTAAGAAGAAAGCGCCGGCTAAGAAGAAGGCCATGAAAGGCTGCGGCTGCAGGTGTTAAGTTTTTTCTCGTTAGAATATGAAATTATTTTTTTAGGATGTTTTGCAGGCTTGTTATGATCGTAAAAGCCCTTCTAAGAAGCCTCGTCTGTCAACTGCCCATACCTTATTCTCGAAACTCATAAGAGCCAGAGGAAATGTATCATTTATAAAAGTCATGCAAACACACCACTAAACAATGACAACAAATCAAGAAAAATCAAAACCAATAAATACCCCTCTGTTCTTCCCAGAGGTATGGGAGAGATGTCTATAGTTGATATTTTAGAGGCAGTGTTCAGTCTTGAATACAGGCTTGACCTTCCGCTGACAGATGGTCTTTCATTGATCATGACCCGCAGGGATGGGCCTGGTGATGATGCCTATCTTCTGTTGAGATCCAATGGCACAAGCGCCTGCTCCCATTTCATCCAGGGCTCCTATGACAAAGAAGGCATGGGAGGCCGTCCCTTGGCCATTGCCAGGATTCTCGGCCTTACCCAAGAATGCAATGATCATAGCCGAAAGAGGATCCTTTCCCTTGTCTCCCAGGCCAGCCAGAATGATCGGGACCGGGCTGAACTCTACGGTCTTAAATGCGGCATAATAGGCTGGGCACCCAAGACCATCACTAAGGAACAGATGTGTAACTACCGGAATGACCTTGCAGTCAGGCAATGGAACTGGTACATGACGCACGCCCTTGCAGTCACCTCAGTATCTAATCTCCAGTTTTTTCAGGAAGAACTGTTCAGGGACAAGCTGCCTTTAAGGGTGACCGCGCACCAGCTTTCGCTTTTCTATCAATCAATCAACCAATGCGCAGAAAATGCTTTCACGATGGTAGACAAGGTCGCGTCAGACATCTCTGCAAAGCTTGGCATCGACGAAGAAGTGAAGTATAGCCTTTATCCTACTGGTTCTCAGGATTCTTTTTAAGTTTTATAAAATAGCCAATACAAACTTTTTTAAATAAGTTATACTACTCGTGTGTAGAAAGAGGTTTCAAACATGGGGTTCAAAGACTGGATTACAGGGTTGTTCACTAAAGAAGAGGAAGAGGTTTCTTATCAGACTGCTGCCTGTGGTAGGTGCGGTATCGAATACCCTGAGGATGTCATGAATGTCGAAGGCTCTATGATGTTCTGCAACCAGTGCATGGACAAGAAGAGGTTGGAAGAAGAGGATCTTGAGCGCAAGCGCAGGCTCATGTCTCGCACCGCAATCCTTCATTTCAAGTGTGCTGACTGCCGTTTCTCTTTCAAGAGGCGTGAGGAGTTCAAGATCCGCATGTGCCCTAATTGCGGCGGTGTGAATTTCTTCGCTGAAGGCAGGAGCTATAAGTGATCGTTTCCTTTCAACAGATCAAGGCTTTTCAAGATGGGAGATATCTCTGACCTTGCTTATCGTGTAGGCTTCTACGATGCTGATAGTCCTCTGAGCCTAGGCTCAAGAGATGCTGAGGATGGCTATCATTTCAACCTCCGCGCCATCATCTCAAGTGATACAAGACTTCTCTACCGTTGGGCCAACAGTCATCTGGGTATAGCTCGGCCTGATATGGACGTGCTTGCGTATGAGGAAGATGAAGGTCTCACATCCCTTGTCTGGTATGTATTTGAGGCTGACCTCATGAGTGCTGCGTTGGCAAACGAGGCAAGGATCACGCTCTCTCACCTGAAGAGGAAGTACAGCGGCGAGGAGGTTCTCGAAGAACTGGAGAAGATGATCAACTGAAAGAGCATTGCTTTACTTCTGAGGTGATGATTTCTAAACCTTTATGCTGGCACCTTTTCCGCAGGCCCGTCGAGAAACAGTCAAGGCCGTGAGCGAGGGATGCCGTTCAGGAATAGCAAGGATTCCTGAACTCCTGCAAAGCCCGCAGGGGTTTGCATGACCTACGGGGAGGTAGGCCGCACGATAAAATACTCTAAGCCGAGGACCGGTGCCAGCAGGGTATAAGTCTCATGACAAGATTATATCATTGTCTAATGATTACAAAATATTTATATACATCCTTCTGGCGTGTTATCCCATTCCGCATATCATATGCGGGGGGAGGGCGCATGAATCAATATGAACGGTACAAATAACCAAACTTCAGAACCTAAAAATTTCTTGTTCGTCTCTTATGATTGCCTTGCCGGCGATCTTGCGTGGCATATCAGGAAGGAAGGCCACAATGTCAAGTACTACGTCTCTAACCCTGAAGATAGGGAGGTAGGTGACGGTTTCGTCGAGAAGATCGATGACTGGGAGAGCCAGGTCGATTGGGCTGATGTCATAATCTTCGATGATGTCCTTGGTCTTGGCGAGCATGCCAAGCGTCTCAGGGAGAAAGGTAAATATGTCGTTGGCGGCACACCTTACACAGACCGCCTTGAGGATGACCGCGCTTTCGGCCAGCAGGAACTGAAGAAGCATGGTGTCAACATCCTACCTTACAGGGATTTCACATCATTTGATGATGCTATCGCATACGTCAAGGAACACCCTGCTAAATATGTGCTTAAGCCGAATGGTGAGGCCAGTAACCTGAAAGGACTGCTTTTCATCGGCGAAGAGGACGATGGCCGTGATGTCATACAGGTCCTTGGTGATTACAAGAAGGCATGGGCCAGCAAGATCCCTGCATTCCAGCTCCAGAAGAGAGTCTCTGGTGTGGAGATCGCTGTCGGCGCTTTCTTCAATGGCAAGGAGTTCATCTATCCTATAAATGTCAACTTCGAGAACAAGAAGCTGTTCCCTGGCAATCTTGGTCCCAGTACAGGTGAGATGGGGACCTCGATGTTCTGGTCAGGACCTAACCGTCTGTTCAACAGCACTTTGAAGAAGCTTGAGCAGGCATTTGCCCAGGAGGGTTATGTCGGCTACATGGACATCAACTGTATCGTGAACAGCCACGGCATCTATCCTCTTGAGTTCACCAGCAGGTTCGGCTATCCTACCATCAGTATCCAGATAGAGGGTATGACCATGCCTATAGGCCAGTTCTTCCTTGATCTTGCCCGTGGCGAGAAGCCTGCCCTGAAGACCAAGCCTGGTTTCCAGATTGGCATAAGGATTGTCGTGCCTCCTTTCCCTTTCACTGACCCTGAGACCTTCCAGGTCAAGTCCAAGGATTCGATCGTCTATTTCAAGAAGCCTACCGAAGGCATCCATATCGAGGATGTCAAGCTGGTGAATGGCGAATGGGTCGTGACCGGTACTGCGGGAGTCGTCATCATTGTCTGTGGCTGCGGCAAGACCATGAAGCAGGCGCAGCAGCAGGCGTACACGAGGGTTAAGAACATCAGCATCCCTCATATGTATTACCGTGATGACATCGGTGACCGCTGGCAGGATGACAGTGACCTTCTCCATAACTGGGGCTACCTGAGGGAGAATTGATCTGAGTTGGAGAATACACGCAAGTGCCCGCTGACTACCAGTCCCTATATCTAGGGTGCTGCCTAGCGAGCTTCAGAATAATTAAACGATCAATATCGCAGTTGGGCAATATTCAGCGGCTGACTGCCCTATGCGAGCGCAGCACCCTACGTATATCTGCCAATAAACCAACAACCTGCACAAGGAACACATCATGAAGCTTCGTTTTGTCGATCTTAACAGGGAGAACTTTGACAGGTTCGAGCCTCTTCTTTCTGGTTCCGAGCTGGTCTATCCTGAGAGCATCAGGTCTGTCCGTGAGGATTTTCTTGAGATGCTTGAGGAGCCTGTCGCTTTCCTGGCATTCTCTGATGAAGAAGATGACCATGCCGCAGGAAGGGATGATAGTGATGATGGAGATGATGATGACTATGTCGGTAATGTCCTCGGCTGTGCTCTCACCCCTGAAGAGGTCATTGAGTATGGTGTGCGAGGGAAAGGCCGCATCCTCTATCTTTTCAACATAGTCGTCGATCCTGGTTTCCAGGGCAGGGGTGTCGGTAAGTCCTTGATGGCTGAGTTCCTCAGGCGCGCAAAGAAGCATGGCTATGATGTTGTCGCTGGCCATTTCCGTAAGAACGCATCTCTTTCTCTCTTCAAGAGGTTCGGCGGTAAGGAGATACAGCTCCACACCGACTGGGAAGGCACTGGCGAGGATTATGTCTATTGCGAGATCGACCTGAAGTCTTACAGACCCTAGACCTGACTTCTCACTCAGCACTCAACCACAGAACCGACGGGTATATAAAGCAGTGGATGAGATATTGCCGGATGGACAAAGACCTTGACCTGGTGTATTCTGCTCAGAAAGAGATATTCACTCTGAACAGTCTTCTCCTTCTTCTCGAGTGGGATGAGAGCACAGTCATGCCCAGCAAAGGCATGGAAGGCCGTGCAGAACATTCACGTATGCTCGCTGGGCTTCTTCACAATCACCTGACTGCTCCTGAACTCAGGTCGGCAGTCTCCAGGCTCCTGAAGAAGCAGCTGCAGAGGAAGGATGAGCTTGTCGTCAAGGAACTTGCCAAGATTATCGACAGGAAAAGCCGGACTCCCAAGAGGTTTGCCCAGCGTCTTACCAAGAAGGCGATTGTCTGCAGGGATTCATGGGGCAAGGCACGCAAGGAGAACAATTTCTCTCTTTTCCTTCCTGAATTCCGCAGGATGGTCGCCTTGAAGCAGCAGCAGGCCAGGTTCTTCACAGAGAAAGGTGATCCTTATGACGCTTTGATGGCAGAATACGAAGAGGGTATGACCTCTGACAAGCTCACCGTGATATTTGATTATCTTAAGATAGAACTGAAAGCCATGCTTGATAAGATAAAGTCTTCCAAGGCTTATATTGAGAGTCATGAGCTGAAGATCCGTCTTTCCAAGGATGATCAGAAGAAGCTCATCCTCAGTCTTACCAAGCGCCTGGGACTGTCCAAGGATGTCCTCGCGATAGGCGAGAGCCTTCATCCTTTCTCGACGAGGATTGCGATAAATGATGTCCGTTTCACTGCGAGACTTGATGATTTCGAGACCTCGTTCTATGATGCACTGCATGAGTCAGGCCATTCTCTCTATGATCTTGNNCAGGCCATCTTCTGGGAGAACATGATAGGCAAGGACCTTGATTTCTGGAGGTATCAGGTCGAGAAGCTTAACAGATACCTGAATCCTAACATCAGCGCCAAGCAGATGTATCAGACTGTCAACCGTGTCGGTCCTTCATATATCAGGGTCAATGCTGATGAGATCAGCTATTGCCTGCATATCATCCTCCGTTTTGAGATTGAGCGCGACCTTATCCGTGGTAAACTGAAGGCTGAGGATGTCCCTAAGGTCTGGAACCAGAAGATGAAGGAGTATCTTGGTCTGACTCCCAGGAATGATGCTGAAGGAGCGCTTCAGGATATCCATTGGGCTGCTGGTGATTTCGGTTATTTCCCTTC
>DUGW01000175.1 GCA_013331125.1 Candidatus Woesearchaeota archaeon
AGAGTGTCACGCATGCTGCGCAGCTCAGGCAGATGTCCACCCCTTTCTTCCAGTCAGGGTTGTTGTACAATGACTGGATGTCCTTCTTCTCCAGGTTGAGTGTCGTGTCTACCCTCTTGTCCATCAGTGTTATGAACGCCTCTGTGTCCCAGAAGTATCTCCTGTATTTGTCTATGAACATCCTTCCTTTCTCGCTTCCTATCTCTACCAGGTAGCTCTCATCCCTGTCGTACAGCATTAGGTCATAGAAGTCACTGAGGTCCATGGATCCACAGAAGCAGTATTCATCATACGGCTCTTTACAGTGGTAGCCTATCAGTATTGTCCTGTCCCTCTCTTCTGTATAGTAAGGGTCTTTTGTCTCTTTTGTGAACATCATGTCCTGTCTCTTGATTGAGTTCAGGTCGCATCTCTTGAGTCCCATCACCACTCTCTGTCTCTTGTCATGCACTTCCTGGACTGCCTTTGATCTGCCTTTGTCGAATTCCACTATCGGCTGCCATTTCTTGAAGAAGAATTTCTTTGCAGGGAACAGTGTATGCATGGCCATGTCTATGCTGTTTATGTCTTTCACGAGTTCGAACCTGCTTTCGTTTGTCTTGACAGGTGCTACAAGCTCGTTATATCTCATTATGTCAGCCAAGAATTCGTTGAAATTGGTCTTTCTTATCTTAAGCATCTAAGTCACTCTTTTTTGAATGAGGGCTCAATAACAGTCAACAAACGCCAAAAAGGTATATGTCCTATATACCTATTGCTTGATTTTGACCTGATTTCTGCCTGTTTTCAAGCACCCTCAATAACGCTTGATGCTTTCCTTTAAATAATTTTTGGGTGTGGCATCTGCCAGCACATCTGCCAGCCTTTAGACAGCAGAATCACTCTTCAGGGGCCTCTTTCAGGGCCTCTTCCAGGGCTTTCAGGTCAAACCCTACTATTATCTTCTCGCCTATCATTATGACAGGGACTCCCATCTGTCCTGACTTCTCTATCATCTCATCCCTTGCTGCCTCATCTTCTGCCACATTGATGTCTTGGAACTTGACCCCTTTCTGTGTGAGCCATTCCTTTGCCAGCTTGCAGTATGGGCAAGTGGGTGTTGAATAAACTTTCACAGTCATTTTCTTTTACCTCTTGTTTTTATCTTTAAAGCGTCAGTCCTCGACCTCTACAGATTTCAGTGTTATGTCTGATCCCTCGATTATCTCTGGCACTGAGTTGCATTTCGGACAGAAGAAGACTGCATGGCCATGGCCATGCTCTTTTATGTCCGGCTCTCCCTCATAGCCGCATGCGCACCTGACCTTTGCCTTTACGCGTACGACCTTCACCTCCCAGTGAGGCACCATCCTCAGAAGTACTTCCTTCATCTCGTGCGCGGGTACATGGGCAAGGTCTCCTACCTCGACCACTATCCCCTTGACATTCCCCTGGGCATTGGCAGCATCTATTATCTGCTTGGCGAAGATGGTTTCGTGCATCTATATTACCCCGAAAATTAACCTAAAAAAGTATTTTGGTATGGTTATGCCGAAGAACATGCTGGTTTATCTATTTTATCCCCAGTTCCTTCTCTTTCTCTGCTATCTTCAGCGTGGTCTTGACCACTGTGTCTGGATTCAGTGACATCGAGTGTATGCCTGCCTCTACCAGGAACTGTGCGAAGTCTGGGTAATCCGACGGAGCTTGGCCACAAATGCCTATGTATTTGCCTTTCCTGTTCGCTACCTCTATCACATTCCTTATCAGCTTCTTCACTGCCTCGTTCCTTTCGTCGTAGATCGAAGCCACCAACTCTGAATCCCTGTCCAGCCCGAGTGTCAGCTGTGTCAGGTCATTTGATCCTATCGAGAATCCGTCAAATATGTCAAGGAACTCATCTGCGAGTATCACGTTTGATGGTATCTCGCACATGCATATCACTTTGAGCCCGTTCTCCCCTTTCCTGAGCCCGTTCTTCTCCATCTCTGCGAGCACCTTCTTTCCTTCATCTACCGTCCTGCAGAACGGCACCATGACCTGGAGGTTTGTGAGTCCCATCTCGTTGCGTACCTTGAGTATTGCCCTGCATTCGAGTCCGAATGCCTCGTGGTATGCCTCTGAATAATACCTGCTTGCGCCTCTCCACCCTATCATCGGGTTGTCTTCTTTCGGCTCGAACTGGTCTCCTCCTACAAGGTTGGCGTATTCGTTGCTCTTGAAGTCTGAGAATCTGAGTATTACATCTTTCGGGTGGAATGCGGCCGCTATCCTTGCGATCCCCATCGCCAACCTGTCGACGAAATACTGTCCTTTATCATCATACCCGTAGGTCAGCTCCTCTATCTGTTTCCTGACCCCGTTCTTCTTGAGTTGATCGAACTTTAACAGTGCCAGCGGGTGTACCTTGATGAATGAGTTGATTATGAACTCCTCTCTGGCCAGGCCTACGCCTTTGTTGGGCAGGAAGCTGAAATCGAACGCCCCTTCTGGGTTTCCGACATTCATCATTATCTTTGTCTTTGTCTCCGGGATGTTGGTGAGGTCTGTCCTCCTTATCTCGAATTCGATCTTTCCGTCATAGACATATCCTGTATCTCCCTGTGAGCAGTCGACTGTTATCTGGTTGCCTGACTTGACTCTTGTCGTGCCTGTCTTTGTCCCTACGACGCATGGTATGCCCAGCTCTCTTGAGATTATCGCTGCGTGGCATGTCCTTCCGCCCCTGTTGGTCACTATCGCCGATGCTATCTTCATTATCGGCTCCCAGTCCGGGTCTGTCATGTCTGTCACTAATACCTGTCCTTTCTCGAAGTTGTGTATGTCCTTCACGTTCTTGATGACATTGGCCTCTCCTGCGCCTATCTTCTCTCCTACGCTGTGGCCCTCGACGAGCACCTCGCCTTTTCCTTTGAGTACGAACTCTTCTATCCTTGACCTGTCTATCTGGCTCTGCACTGTCTCTGGTCTTGCCTGTACTATGAACAGCTCTCCGGTCTCTCCGTCTTTTGCCCATTCCATGTCCATGGGCTTGTAGTGTCCTGCCTGTTCTGTGTAGTGGTCTTCGATTATCACTGACCATCTTGCCAGCGTGAGTATCTCTTCGTCATTGATCACGAACTGCATCCTCTCTTCCTTGCCTGTCTCTATGTTCTTCGTGGCTTTTGTCCCGTCCTCGCAGTAGATCATCTTTATTGCCTTCTCACCTAGCTGTTTGTAGATTATCGGCTTGTAGCCTTCTTTCAGCGTCGGTTTGAACACGTAGAACTCGTCTGGGTTGACTGCTCCCTGGACTACGTTCTCTCCCAGTCCCCATGATCCTGTTATGAATACCACATTCTCGAATCCCGTCTCTGTGTCGATCGAGAACATCACTCCGCTGCTCGCCAGATCCGAGCGGACCATCTTCTGCACGCCTATGGACAACGCGACCTTGAAGTGGTCGAACCCTTTGTCTACCCTGTAGCTTATCGCCCTGTTTGTGAACAGTGATGCGAAGCATTTCCTGCATGCGTCTATGAGCATCTCTGGTCCTCTTATGTTGAGGAATGTCTCCTGCTGTCCTGCGAAGCTTGCTGTGGGCAGGTCTTCTGCTGTCGCACTCGACCTTACAGCCACGTCTGTGTTCTCTCCGTACTGCTTGCATAGGTTATCATAAGCAGTCACTATCGGCTGTTTTAGGTCTTCTGGAAAATCTACTGATAGGAATAGCTGCCTTACCTTGAGTCCTCTCTCCTGGAGGTTCTTCATGTCATGGGTGTTCAGGCCTGCAAGTGCATCCTTTATCTTCTGTTTTATGCCTGATTTATCTACAAGATAGTCATATGCCTTTGATCTGACTGCGAAACCGTTGGGAACCTTGACTCCTTTGGCACCGAGCGTCCGGTACATCTCTCCCAGAGATGCGTTCTTCCCTCCGACCAATGGCACATCCTCTATGCCTAACTGGTCAAACCATAGAATGAATTCTTGCGATTTGTCGAATGCGATACTACCCACCCCTTTTTAAAACAACTTTTGTTTACTAAGGGATACACCCCTTTCTGGACTTTATAAATCTTCCTCTATATGTGCAGCTCCATAATGACAATTGCTATATAAATAATCAGCAGATTGAAAAACTCCTGCTCGACACCTGATCACGAAAATGTGCTTAGCATTACCCGGCAGGATTATTGCCATCGATGGTGAGACAGCCCTTGTGGACTATGATGGCATAAAGAAAGAGGCCAACATCTCTCTCATAGAGTGTGAAGTTGGTGATTTTGTCCTTGTCCATGTAGGTTTTGCCATCCAGAAGGTCGATGAGGATTCTGCCAGGCAGACTTATTCTCTTCTTGATGAGGCTGACCGCAGGCTATCGGCAGATGGCCCGAAAGATGGGGGTGGTCAGGATGACTGATTACATAAGTATGATCAGGAAGCTTGCAGCTGACCTTCCTTACACGAAGATCATGGAGGTCTGCGGCGGTCACACCCACACGATCATGAAGTATGGTCTTCATGACATCCTTCCTGAGAATGTCAAGCTGGTGGCTGGTCCTGGCTGTCCTGTCTGCGTGACTTCCCAGCATGACATCGACTGCGTGATTGAGCTTGCTAAGAACGGCATCCCTATAACTACTTATGGTGACATGCTCCACGTCCCTGGGACCAAGATGTCTCTTGATGATGCCCGTAGCAGGGGCGCCAATATCCGCATGGTCCTTTCTGCTACTGAGGCTCTTGATTATCCTGACCATGTCTTTTTCGGCATCGGTTTTGAGACGACGACTCCTATGACTGCCTTCCTGCTCAAGAAAGGCCTGACTGTCTACTCGACGCATAAGGTGATGCCCCCGCCTATGAGGATACTTGCAGAGTCTGACTCTGAGATCAGGGGCTTCATCGATCCTGGTCATGTCTCTGCGATCACTGGCACTGCATTATGGGAATCTCTCGATGTCCCTCAGGTTGTCTGCGGGTTCAAGCCAGAGCAGATGATACGCGCCATCTGCAAACTCCTGACTCTGATAAAAGAAAAGGACCCGAGCGTCATCAATGATTATCCTGAGGTCGTCAGGCCCGAGGGCAATACCAAAGCTCTCCAGCTCATTGAAGATACTATGAAGCCTGTCGACGCTGATTGGCGTGGCTTTGGCAGCATCCCTGATTCCGGCCTTGATCCGCTTGATGACGATCTCAATGCTAAGCTTGTCTATCAGGACCTCTTGTCAGGCATCGAATCGCGTGAGAATCCTGGCTGCAGGTGCAGTGAGGTCATCCGTGGCCTGATAGAACCTGATAATTGTCCTCTGTTCGGCAAGGCCTGCACTCCCGATTCTCCTCAGGGTGCCTGCATGGTATCTCAGAACGAGGCTGCGTGTGCGATATACTATAGGTACCGAAGATAAACAATATACTGATCATGCACGACCAAAGTCGTGCCCGTCGTCGCCCATCGTGAGGCCCTTTCACACAAGCCTTCGAGCTCGTGTCGGGGGTTGCCCCCTACGGGGAGGCCGAGCTTTAAGAGCGACAAAGCGAGAGGCCGAACCTGGCGACGGACGGAGTCTTGCGAAGCAAGACAGAGTAGGGCACGACTTGGCAACAGCAAGGTAAGAAAATGACAATCAGACTCAACCAAGGCAATGGCGGTAAGGAGATGAACTCTCTCATCGATAGGTTGAAACAGCATCTCCCTGCATCCAACTGGACCCACACTGACAACGACGCTGCCATACTCAAGACTGACATAGGCTTCTTCGGCCTCACCACTGACTCTTTTGTCGTCGATCCTATCTTCTTCCCTGGTGGTGACATCGGTAAGGTCGCTGTCTGCGGCACCATCAATGATCTTGCCATGATGGGCGTCCCTGCCTCTGCACTCACTCTTGGTCTTGTAATAGAAGAAGGGTTTCCTGAAGAAGACCTTGAAAAGATAATGATTTCCATCGGTTTCATCTCCAAGAAGACTGGCATCCCAGTAGTCACCGGCGACACCAAGGTGATGGAGAAGGGCAAGGTTGACAAGCTCATCATAAACACAAGTGCTGTCGGTGTGACAGACAAGGTCCTTGACACGCCTCTGCAAAAAGGCGATAAGATAATACTTTCAGGTTCACTCGGCGACCACGCAATAGCTGTCCTCTCTCAACGTTTTGAGTTCAAGACTTCTGTGGTTACCTGCTGCAAGCCTCTCATCGATGAGATCGCTGCTGTCAAACCGCTCATAAAACAGGCCAAGGACCCTACCCGTGGCGGTCTTGCCTCTGCCTTGAATGATATCGCCGGCAGGAACCGTTGTTCGATGCTTCTCGATGAAGAGAAGATGCCTGTGAAGAAGGAGGTCCGCTCTGCTGTGGAGCTTCTCGGAATCGACCTTTATTCTCTTGCCTGTGAAGGCAGGTTTGTATGCTTTGCGTCTCCAGAGAACGCGCATGAGACACTCGAGAAGCTGAAGGTTTTCAACCCTGACACTGCGATCATCGGCGAGGTGACAGATACAGAAGAAGAGCATCCCGAGGTTGTCCTCCAGACCAGGTTCGGGAAGCGTCTCATGCCTATGCCTAGCGGAAATATCGTCCCGAGGATATGCTGAACTGAGTTCACTCGAAGAAATTCTTTATGTGCTGGCTTGCGTACTTGAGCCCTTTCATCTTGACTTTCTTTGGCAGCCGCTGGAATGATACCAGTTTCTTCCTGCAGTTCTTCTGTTTGCAGAGGCATCTCATGTCCCAGCCTTCGTATGTGGTATTGAATGAGTAGTCTATGGTTATCTCTTCACCTTTCTTTATGTGCCTGAACGCCGTTATCTTGTTCTTCCCGACGACATAGCAGTTCGGTCTGCACGAATGGTTCAGGTACCAGCCGAGGTGTTTCCTTGTCGGGTCTATGTATTCCCATGTGCTTATCTGTAGGCTTCTGTGTGTCATCTGTGGGTGCGCCGTGTGCACAAGCCTTCCGGTGAATAAGAATGCTGTCTCGCCTTTCTTTATGTCTTTGGTCGCGAATAGTCCGAAGCCTTCAGTCTTTGACCTGCCTTTAATGACCTTTGCCATCTTTCACCTCTGATTGAAGCTGAATACTGAATAAGAAGATAAAAAAAATTGTTTGATGATTTTACGCAGTTCTTATCCGCATCCTCCTGCTGGTGCTGCTGCAGCTGGTGCGCTTCCGAATGCTGAAAGGTCGTCGCATTCAGATGGTGCGTCCTCGAATGCTGCGCAGAGTGCTGCTGCGTATGAAGCTGGGTCCCTTCCTCCGCCGTATGGATTGCCTTCGACGAACACTGTCGGGCTTCCCTTTACGCTCAGCAGCTGGTTGAGTTCGAGTTCTGCTGCTGCCATTGCCAGGCCTTCATCCTTCTCGCACTTCTTTATCTTTGCAGTGTCGAGTCCCAGGTCCTTTGCCACTGCTTCCCAGCATGTGTCTGCGTTGCTTGCGCTGCATTTCTTGTTCATTGCCAGCATGAAGTCGAACATCTTTCCTGTTCCCATGTACTTCTGGACGCATAGTTCTCTCAGGTCCTGGTTGAGTTCCTGCACTCCGTGCATCGAGCAGTACTTGTTTCCTTCATCCAGGCAGTATGTCGGATATCCGCTTGCGTAGTTGGAGTATAACACGAAGTGGGCGTTGAATTCTGCCTTGTCTTGGAGCAGCCTGTAGACGGGTTCGATGCCCTCTTCTGCCATGTTGCCGTATGGGCAGTAGCTCATGACATAGAAGTCTATCTGTGGCTTGTTGTCTCCTTTTGTCACTCCGATCTTCGCTTCCATCTCTTTCCTTTTCTGTTCATCTATCACATAGGAAGCTCCGCTTGCCTGGTCGAGCATGACATAATCCTCACCTACCGGCCTGAATGCTCCCTGTATCCTCTGGTTCTTGCTCCATGCAGATGTGTCTTTCAGCGCTCCGCTGAATATGAAGCTCGGTGCCTTCTCAAGTCCGTATTTCTTGACCATCTGTTTCCCTTCTGGTGTGGATGCCTCTACCTGTTCGACTTCCATGTTGAGGAATACCTTCTCGAGGACGTTGAGGAGTTCTGTCGGGTCGCATTCTGCGCATCCTGCTGCATTGACCACTGTCAGTGTGACCTCTGCGTCTGCTACATATGTGCATTTAGAATCCTTCTTTCCAGGGTTCTCGCATGTGCCTACCTTTCCTGGCTCTCCTGTGCAGTCTGCATCTGAGCTGCATGCTGGCATGTCTGCGCAGTTAGGATGCCCTTTGAGTTTGGCGCAGATCGCTCTCTTGAATGACGCTGCGTCCCTTCCTCCCTGGTACAGCTGGCCGTCGAGATACATCGTCGGGCTTCCCTGTGCCTGTACTGCCTGTGATGCCTTTATAGATGCTGACAGTAGCTGGTTGCCTTCTTCACCGTCTGCGCATTCCTTGACTTTTGCTCCGTCTATCCCTGCTTCCTGTGCGCATGAATCTATCGTACCTACGAGGTCTTGGTATTTCTTGTTCTGGCAGGTCACGAAATCCATGAGCTGGTCAGGATAGTGTTCCTGTACGCATAGGTGTAGTTTGTCTCCATAGACTTCTGCTGGTCCGTGCAGGCTCTGGAAGTTTCCGTTGCCGCCGTCCGCTGCTATGAAGTTGAGTGTGAAATCGACATTCGATCCGAGTTCCTTGAGCACTGGAGCCACTCCGTCTTCTACCTGTGTCCCGTATGGGCATTGGCTCATGACATAGAAGTCCAGTTTTGCTGTGCCGTACTGTCCTGCCTCGCCTTTAGGTAGCGGTTCTGCAGGTGGTGCTCCTGTCCCTCTGAAGAGAAGGTATGCTATGATAAGAAGTGCGACTGCTCCGNNCCGCCACTGCCGCCCAGTTGATCTTCTTCTTTGGCTTCCGCACAGCATGGTGTGGTCTTGGATGCTCTGCCTTTTCTGCCTTTGGCTTTGCTGCATGCTTAACATGATGTTTTTTTGCTGGTGCAGCCTGTGCTTTCTTTGGGCTCTCAGCATGCTCCTTTGTCTCATGTGCTGCGTGTTCCTTTTTCTCATGCCCCTCATGTGCTGCATGCTCATGCTTCTCGTGCCCTCCATGTTCATGGGCCTCATGCTCTGCATGCGTCGGTTTAGAATGATGTTCTTCTGTCATTTCATCCCCCTCTTATATTATTGTTTGATAGATAAACTGAAACAGTTTTGGTTATTAGCACATCTGCAGAATGATTCTTTTTAAAGGTTTCTATGTTGTGGCTGTNNCATAAAAGCAGTATTGCAAGGATCAGTAGTACCCAGTTCCATAGGTCTTTGGCATCGAATGCCAGGTACCATTTGAAGAAATCCCTTATTTTTTCGTTTCCCACCTTTTCTCCCTGCTCACTTTTTCTTTGCTGTCTTGCGGGTCTTTCCGCTTGTCTTCTTCGGCCTGTCTTTTGGCTCCAATGCCTTGTTCATCTCTTTTATGTCCTGCTCTATGCTCTTGACATCGACCTTTTTTGGGGTCACCAGGCTTTTCAGTCTTGCTCCCATCCTCTTGAGCAGGCCTTTCTCCTCTTTAGGGTCGGGGAGTCTTTCAAGCTCCTTGTCCTGTCTCTTGAGCTCTTCGATCTTTTTTTTCTGTGCTTTTGTAAGGCCCATTTTTTCACCGGTTATCGTCAATCACATCATTGGCTACTCACATCATCTGCAGGTCTCCTGTGACCTTGTCTATCTTCTCTTCATCGTCAGGTCCTATGCCTACGCATGTCTTTGTGCCTGGAGCTATCACTGTCCTTCCTGCATCTGTTATCACTGCTGCGACGAGTTTCTCTGCCTTCGCTTTCTGTACATAGCTCAGCATCGTCTTCTCGTCCGGCACTTTGAGAACCACTTTCTTCTGTCCCTCGCTGCGCCACTCATCGACCTTTGATTGAGAACTCTTGAATGCTGCCTCGACTGCTGCGTGTGCGCACTGTGCAGCCATCTTTCCTTTCGGCAGTTTGAGGTCCTGCCTCACCAGGATCACCATCTTATATTCCATGATAACACATCCTACAACAGCAAAGCAGAGACCGTCGCCGCCCCCTTTGCCTCTTTGTCGAGCGAAGCGAGGCAAAGAGGCGGCGCGACGAAGGCGAGCAACGCGAGCCGAGTAGGGCTCTGCTTTGCTTCAGCGCGGATAATATGCTGATTTAAAAAGAAAGCAGACTTTTAAAGGTTTGGTTTTTCGGCAGGAATTTTGGCTGTACAAGGCCTGGTATCTCTTTCAGTTTGTCCACGTGCTCCAGCCCTATCTTTCCGTAGTATAGTTGTTTCAGCGGACCGTTGTTGTTCTTTGCAGGTTCTGCGCTTGCCAGGAATCCCTTGACTTTCAGGTATCCTTCGATATAGGCATAGTCTCTTGTCGCCCCTCCGGGTTTCTCTGTGTCTTCTAGTCCTCTCTTGACCCTTGATGCCAGCCTGAATGCCCATTGGTCTCCGAAGAACTGTCTTAGGTGGTTGTATACGCTGGCGAACGATCCTGTCTGTGCCATCTTCACTGCCATCGCCCTTGCTGCATAATTTCTCAGGTTCTCATTCAGCATCAGGCCGAACCTTTCCTCATTGTATACTGCGAGTCCTTCTTCTGTGACTAGGTAGTTAGGGAACCCGTGCATGAATATCTTGAACGGTTGCTCTCTTCCGTTCTCTGCTCTCAGGACGTGGGTGCCTATCTCGTGCACGATCAGCCTTTTGACGTAGTTTGGCGAGAGCGGATAATCTTTCTTCAGGAACATCTTTTTTGTGCTTACCAGCACTGATGCTGTGGCGCTCATCTCCTTTTCTGCGATATGGTAGTCGAATCCGTAATGTATCAGCTCTGACTTCAGCACGTGAAGAGCGTTCTTTGACATCACTGTCTTGTCTTCCTTGTCTGAGTCCAGTAGCAGCAGCTCTGCTGCTTTCTTGAGCGTGGTGTCTGATGGCAGTCCGTATGCCTTCCTTGAGTATATCGAGAATTTCCTGTTTCCCCTGTTCGCCAGCATGTCTATCTTGTCGAGCGCTATCCTTCTCTTGTGTTCCAGTATCTCTCCAAGGACTGAGTCGTTCTGGTCTATCGCGTCTAGTGCCTCTTGGACCTTGTCTGGGTCGAATGGCAGCTCTGAATACCTGAACTGCGGGTTGTAGTCTGGGTCTGCCAGGACCTTTTCCTGCTCATCATACAGGTTTATGGGGTTTATGTGCATGAAGCTTATTCTTCCTGTTATCTCGTGCAGTTGCGCATCGATCTTTTTCAGCCTGAAGAAGCCGCTCATGCCCTTTTTGCTCGGAAGTGGATATATAAACTTTTTTATTTACCCCATTCGCGAGTAGGGACAAATGTTTAAATAGCATCCTGACCGTCAGGACTCTATGATTGATATACTCACGCGCTCGAATGAGAAGATAGTCAAAGGTGAGCTTGAGGACCTGCATACCAAGAAGATTGTCTGGGTGGATACTCTTGACCCTACTGATGTGCAGCTGAAGAAGATATCTGAGCACAGCGGCATCTCTGTCAATGACTTCAAGGAGCATCATACTGCGCGTGAGCGCCCTAATACCTTTGAGTTCGAGAAGTATTCTATGATTGTCTTTGGCTGTCCTGCTTCAGGCTATCACCTCCCGACCACCATAGCGGTCTACATCCTTGGCAACAACAACATAATAACCATCAGGAAGAAAGAGATTGCAGGCATCCAGCGGATGAAGGATGAGATCCTTGAGAAGAGTCCTAAGTATTTTGACTCTGCTGCTAAGGTCATCAGGGTGATGTTCGAGAGGATAGTGGATGACTATTTCGCCGAGCTTGATAAGCTCCAGGCAGAGACTGACAGGATAGAGGCTCGCGCCTTCAAGCAGCCTGATGAGAAGATCATGGAGGAGATATTCAAGATAAAGAAGCAGACCCTCCACATGCATAAGACTCTCATCGCCAACAGGGAGGTCATAACCCAGATCGAGAAGCAGTATCTCAGCAAGCTTTCCAGGAAGGAGATCTACGAGTTCACAGATATCAAGAATGATACCATCCAGCTCATCGATTCCACAGAGACTCTCAGGGAGTTGGCTACCGGTGTGATCGACATCTATATGACCTCTGTCTCCAACCAGATGAATATCGTCGTGAAGAAGTTGACTGTCGCTGCCTCTTACGTCCTCATCCCTACACTTATCGCTTCCATCTATGGTATGAATTTCCATTACATGCCTGAGATCCCCTGGAAGTGGGGTTATCCTTTCTCTCTCGGTATAATGGTCCTTTCGATCATGGCCATGTATGTATATTTCAAGAAGTCCCACTGGTTATGAAAAGGGTATCAAAAGATGAAAAAGGAGACGCCAGACTCTTTATGATTGCTTTCCCAGAAGTTCTTTCTCCAGCTTGTCCATCGCTGCTTCGACGCTCTGTTCCTGCCTGTGGAGTATGCCTTCGTGTTCGTGTATCAGCTGGTCAAGCTTTGGTATTATCTCTCTTTCCAGGAGTTCCTGGCCTTTGCCTAGCTCGTCGAGAATCCCTGCTATGAACTTGTCTGTGCTTCTCTCTATCTCGCCTATCCAATGGTTGGCTGAGTCGACTGTGCCTTTCTCCAAAGCATCGGTGAATGGATGGCGTATCAGCATCCTTGCCTTTGCCAGGTGGTCCCTGTTCTTGTTCCTGGCATCGAGTCTCTTGAACAGTTCCATCAGGTGCTCTTCAACATTCTCTGCTGCTGCCCCGAGACGTTCCATCATGTCCTTGTCAAGTATTGATTTTCCGCGGGTTATTGACTTCAGCTCCTGAACTGAAGCTGACAGTTCTGGTATCCTTTTCCTGATGTCTTGCATCACTACGACATATTTGTCTGCCATCTGCCTCCTGTGCTTCAGTTCTGAGAGTTCCATGTCTTCAAGCTTCACTGTCTTTTCGACTGCCTTCATGTGCTCTCTCTTCAGTTCTTCTAGGAGATTCATGATATTCACCTCTTGAATGTCTGATAGTGGCATGGGCCGGCTATCAGGCGCTGATTATGCTTATAAGTATCAAAACAGTAAACCTTTATAAACTATTCTAACATTCCCACACGCTGGTGAATGATATATGTCTAAGATCAAGATAACTTTCCCGGATAATGATTCGAAAGAATATGACCAGGGCGTGACTGGCTTTGAGGTAGCTAAAGGCATCTCTGAAGGCCTTGCCCGTGAGGCCTGCGCCATCAAGGTGAATGATAAGGTCCAGGACCTTTCCCTTCCTATAAATGAGGATTCTAAGGTACAGATCCTGACTTTCAAGGACAAGGAGGGTAAGGAGGTCTTCTGGCATTCCTCTGCCCACCTCATGGCCCACGCGATTACCGAGCTTTATCCTTATGCTAAACTCACGATCGGTCCTGTGGTTGATGAGGGTTTCTACTATGATATGGAGCATGACCCTTTCACTCCTGAGGATCTCAAGAAGATCGAGCAGAAGATGTATGAGATTATGAAACAGAAAGAGCCTATTGTCAGGGAGATGGTCTCCAAGCAGAAGGCTCTTGAGCTCTTCAAGGACAATGAGTTCAAGGTCGAGATGATCAAGGAGCTTGAGGAAGGCTCTATCTCCATCTATCGTCAGGGTTCGTTCGTCGATCTCTGCCGCGGCCCTCATGTTCCTGATACTGGCCTGATAAAGGCTTTCAAGCTGACCAAGATCGCCGGCGCCTATTGGCGTGGTGATGAGAAGAACAAGCAGCTCCAGAGGATCTATGCAACTGCTTTTACCGACAAGAAAGAACTAAAGCAGCATCTTCATCGACTTGAGGAAGCGAAAAAGCGTGATCACCGTAAGCTTGGTCGGGAACTGGACCTCTTCTCCTTTAACGAAGAAGCCGGGGCTGGTCT
>DUGW01000172.1 GCA_013331125.1 Candidatus Woesearchaeota archaeon
GCTAGCGGCTGAAGAGGATGATCTGAGGCGCAAAGAACGAAGAGCCATGGGGAACTGAAACCCTGTCAGCGATTTAAATCATTTTCTATATCTTTATATTACTGTGGCTTTTACCGCGGGGCATGCCAAGGAGAAGCGATGACTTTCTGCCTCCCGGGCCAATCTCTGTATCGGCCAGGAAGGACATAGCATGGACAGACCCGGAAGGGCTGGTGTCAAAGGTCAGAGGGAAGACTGTAAAGGCAGCCAAGTCAATGTTCCCAGACCGCGAGACAAGATATGTGGGACTGCTAAAACAGGACCATGACCCAGACACAAAACTGTATTTTGACAGCCTCTACCTCATAGGTGTTGACCCGCGGAACGAACCACCGGTGACGCTCCGTTCTGTCATAGAATCCACGACGCTGGAAAGAAGACTGGTCATGGTAGACAAAGCACCCAGGATCATGACGCATGACATCACACTCAGGGATGCTGAGATGTTCATAAGGACATTCGGGTATACCGACGGAAATGGCGTTTTCTTCTCTGAGGTGAAACGCTTCGATCCAAAGACTTTCATACAGCACCTGGCCGGGCATCTGAAAGTCGTGCCATTGACTGTGGGGAGACGCAGACTTTTCACTGAATACCAAGCAGCGAGGATATCAGAATATGTCAAGGAACAGGCAGATGCATCGGGATACAGATTGGTCATGTCAGAATCTTATGCAGTATCCATAGATCCAGGAGAAGCATTATCACAGGTAGTCAGACGTCAATGAACAAGAGACTGCAACAACTTCTTGTTAGCCTTCAGGTCACCAGCCATAAGGGCAGAACGGACAGCGATACGCTGGGCACCAGCCTTGACTATGGCCTTTATCGTCTTCCTGTTCACACCGCCATCGAACTGGAGCTTCACTTTCTTGTCAAGCCTGCGAAGCTGGCTCAGTCTCTTCAGAGTGGTAGGCCGGAAACGCTGGCCAGACCAGCCAGGAGTCACGCCCATGACCAGGACAGCGTCGAGAAGAGGAAGGAGGTGCAGGATCTTATCAACATCTGTGGATGGGTTGATGGCAAGACCTACCTCTAACTTATTCTTCCTGCAGAAAGAGATGACATCAAGGATCTCCTGGTCATCCTTGCATGCTTCGTAATGGAACAGGATCCTCTTCACATACTTCATCCTGCTGAATGCCTTCGCGTGCTTAAGAGGGTCCTTGACCATCAAATGCACCTCGAACTTCATCTTCGGGCGAAGGCCCTTGAAGGCAGAGGCAGTGATCGTCTTGTTGCCGACGAACCTGCCATCCATGATGTCAAGCTGTGCAGTGCTGAAAAGAGGGGAGAAAAGCGCAAGTTCTTCCTTGAGCTGACTCTTTGAGTGTGCAAGGATTGCAGGGATTATCTCGATCATCGCAGCTTCTCTAATTTCCTTATGCGTCTCTTATGACGGGTCTCATCTGTGAACTTCGTCCTGATGAAAGTGTCGACATACTTGATCGCAGTCTTCGGATCCATGGTGCCGGGAAAACAGAGCACGTTAGCATCCTCATCTTTCCTCGCCATCTTGACAGTGTTGTCATCATGGGCAAAGGCAGCACGGACACCCTTCATTTTGTTGGCAGCCATGACCATGCCAGTACCTGTCTTGCAGAAAAGAAGACCGAAAGAGCCTTTCTTCTTGGCGACTGCTTCTGATACGCTTCTCGCTTCATCAGGATAATCATCACCCTCAACAAGTCTGGGAGAGAAATCCTCGATGAAGAATTCCTTGTCATAGAAATGCTTCTTCACAGCCTTCTTCAGCCTGAAGCCGCCATGGTCAGAACCAAGGATAAGTGTGGGTCTGTCAGAGCCTGATTTAGCCATAAGTTCACCTCAAAGAACACAAGAAGAATAATAGTATAAAAGGATTTTTACTTTGCAGCAAGCTTGATGTCCTCATCCTGGACAGTCTTCCTGCCTGCGTGTTTTGCGATAGCTGAAGCCTGGTTGCCGATCTCTTCTGCAATGCCCCTCAGGACATCAGAGAAAGCCATCTTAGCCTCTTCAGATACTCTCTGAGCGCCTGCGTTCTTAAGTATCCTTTCAGCAATCGCAAGTGGAATGACATGTTCTCTTGTCTTTGGCATAATATTACCCCCTTATTTGGTTGATAATCTTTATTTATATACTAGACAGAGGTAGTATTTAATATTGTCGGTTTTTAAGGGTCAAGACGGCCTAAAAAGGCTTAGAATTGTGAATTTTGCAGTAACTAGCCTTCTACACACTATCTGGCGAAGAATTGCTTGAAGAAAACTAAGAAGTTACTTGGACCTGGTCCTTTTCTTCTTCTCTTTGCGCATCCTTTTACGCTGCCACTTCCAGCGCATCTGGCCGGACTTTTTCCAGCGTCTGCTTGATCTTTTCAATTTGCTCTTCACAGCCTATCCAGCTGNNTAGACCAAACTTTTCAATCCCGTAAATTGGCCTATTGATATATTTTGAGCCAATTTACGTTATTTAAGGGTTTGGGTTCTACTGGCAGAATCCAAGGATCATAGGTGTTTCTGGGTTGGTGGGTGTTAAGAAAAAGAAGAAAAAATTGGGAAAGGATTTAGGCGCATTTTCCTACGGTGCATTTCTTCCCCATATTCCTGCAGTCGTATTGCGCCGATTTAACATCAACAGTCGAACCACTCGCAGCAATAACGCATTTGTATTCTACCAATCTATATTCGTCATTACAAAAATCTGCCTGAGTTGGATCACTCATTGATCTTACCGTTCCTTGCGTAAGGTAATTCAAACCAGCGTTACCTGATGTTATAGCATCTGTGTCATAACAAATGCACCTATCAACTTGACATAGACCAACACCGCAGTCATATGTCGTAGGATAAAGTATCTCAGCACCATAATAGTTGCGGCCGCAGTTCCACTCAGTAAGTGTATTACCAGAACATTTATCGTGTTGAGTAGCAGAGACCGAACTGCCAAAGTATAAAGTTGCGGTGGAAGGCGTAAAGAATCCTCTCGTGCCGTCGCTATAGTCTGGATCAACGCAGTGATAAGTATCTGTTGGCGTAGCTGGGACCTGCGTGACTGGGGCCATCTGTGTTACTAAGTTAAGTGCCTGTCCGGCTCTCTCACCACTGATGGAATCAAGTGCTGATGGTTCTTCAGGCATCGGCTCTGCAACAGGTTCCTGATAAATTCCCATCTCTTCAGGAGTCGGCTCAGCAACGGGTTCCTGATATACCATCTCGGCAGGTTGCGTAGGGACTACCACTTCAGCAGGGGCTCTGTTAAATGTCAGCAATAAGGTCACAAGGCCTACAACTGCTACAATAGCAACGATAGAAACAATGAAAACGCCTGTATTTTCAGATTTTTCCATGTGAACACCTCGTTTATGAGTATGATAATAAGTGGATTGTTCTCTTTATTCTTTATAAACATTGTGTTCATGTCTTGCCCTTAAGAACAAAGAACCAGACAAGACCAGCGACTGCCAGACAGCCCAGGTTTATCAGGAAACCGCGCCACAACTTCTTCTTGTCCTCGCCCAGGATGAATGCGATGATGGCTACAGAGATGAATCCACCAAGATGAGCCAAGTGACCGATGCCATCAGCAGTGGGATTGATTAGACCAGTGATATCTGCCCAGATGGTGAGCCAGCCGAGGAACATGACAGGCATAGGGATGATTGCTTCATAAGATATCGTGAAAGGACTGACAAGTATCGCAGTCGCGACAAGACCCATGATTGCACCAGAGGCACCAAGACCTGGAGTGTTGTCATTCATGATGAAAAGACTGATCACAGAAGAGAAGACACCAGAGATCATCAGAGCACCGAAATAAGAGAGGAACATCTTGCCAGTGCCAAGCTCTTTCTCAACGACACGGCCGAAAAGGAAAAGCGCAAGCATATTACCCAGAAGATGGCTCAGGTTGGCATGGAGAAAACCTGAAGTGATCAATGACCAAGCCCTTGAACTGAAAAGGTCCTTAGGATAATTGATCAGGACATTCATCATCTGCTCAACCATGAATCCCAGAGAAAAGAATATTATGACGTTGATGATTACCAGAGAGAGGGTGAGCCTGGCCTCGACAATGAACTTCAGTATCTCCTTGAAAGGGCCGAAGAGATCCTTGACCTCTTTCTTGCGGACAAGGACCATTATCAGGGTGAAAGGGAACTTCAGCAGTTCAAGAATTAGCTGCCACAGGAACTTAGTCGATGAACGGATACCCTCTTTTTCTGACATGACTGGCCTGTTATGGGAAAAGTATATAAATATTTATACCCCAAATGAGGGGATGGCGTTCAATCTATTGTGGGTCGCAATACCATTGATATTCTTAGTGCCTATACTTCCGCTGTATATCCTGGTCAGGGTCTTCGGAGGAGAAGCCAGCATACTGCGCGTCATCGGTGTAAAGGTTGCTGGGTTGATTCTTTCTGTAGTGCTTGGTATGCTCTTGGGAGGTATAGCAGGGATAGCATCATTCATAATAATGCTCTTTGTATACAAGGCAGTGTTCCAGATAGGCTTCGGAAAGGCATTGCTTATATGGGTATTGGATCTGGTTCTCATGGCAGTACTGCTCATCGTGGCACTTATATTACTTGGTGCGGGTCTGAGCAGCCTCGGAGCTGTGATAAAATAAGAATCAGTCCTTTGTCTCTCTCATTCTTCATCCACAGGTCGCGTCGACTGGACATTGACAGAGCTGACAAACACCATAGGCCCGGTCTCCTGAAGAGGGATGGGGCCTGAACTATCAATACAATATCCGTAGCTTGTCGCCAAGTTGGTACCGACAGCCTTGAACCTCTTGAGGAGTTCGTAAGGAGTGTCTGTTATCTTGAAGAAATCAACGTGTTCCCGCTCCCTTCCATCGACGAAGATTTTGTACGCAAGCAGGTTCTCGGCATCTATCCTTCCGGTAGCCGGCGTCTCATCTTCAGCATCAGCATCCACCTGCCCTGTGTATGCCTTGAGATAGACGACGAATTCCTTGCCTTCCCTTCTTGCATAATCCAACGCTTTCTTCATGACCTCATCATCAGGCAGGGGGTTCTTTGAGAACGCCTTGATATTGAACGGGCGGGGCTGGCATTCCAGCGGGCTTCCACCATCATGCACCCAAGCTCTCCGGGCATGACCGTTGGATGACCGGTTGTAATAGCCTGCAGAGTCCCTTGTATCCAGAGGGCCGACAAGCTTGCCCCCATCCAGTATCTCAGTGACCTTGGTAGGTATGCCCTCATCGTCATACAGGTAGCCAATATCTTTCGGCCTGTCGACGATTGTCAGGTCTACAGGGGTGATCCTCTTGCCGACCTTGTTTGACCATACATTGTTCCCGCCATTCTTCCATCGGGTAGCAGAGGTGTTATGACCATACAATGCTTCATGGAGGACGGTGCAGGTGGTCATACCGTCGAATACCATCGGGTAGCTGCCGCTCGGAAGCACCTTCGCAAACCTGATATTATCGACATCCTCCTCAATCCTGTTTAGCAGACCTTCCAGCTGTCTCTCAGCACTCTTCCAATCAGGGAAAGCAAAAGGCATGTCGTAAATCATGGTCTCGTCGTTATCGGAGTGTTTGAACTCCAGGCTGATACTTATACGTCGAGACACAAGATTATCCTTTATCATCCGGCCTTCGCTGTCGACAAACCTCCTCAGGATCCGCTCAGAACTTATAGATGCCTCTGCCTGCCGCATGTAGACATCTTTCCAGAACATATGGTGGGTCCAGGCTTCCAGTCTCTTCTTCAGCCTGTCAGGGATCGAAGGCAATATATCTTTCTTACTTACATAAGGCTCGTCAGTCTCATTCTTTGAATGCTGGACCATGACCCTGCGCTTGTCCCTGGGCTCTTTCTTCTTAGAAGACATCGAGGCCCTTGTGCCATAGTCCTCAAACGCATCATCTATAGCCTCATCAATGCTCTGCTTGAGGTTCCATTCCAAGGTGTTCGGATCCCTGACCATCCTCGGGATGACTGAAATCCCCTGGCCATAACCCTGAGAGGCCCTGCCAAACAAGACCCTTATATCTGCACCTGTATCCTGCGAAGTACCCTCCGCACTGTGCGGCCTGCCGTTCAAGAATGTAGCTTCACGCGTATCCCTCTCAAGATAAGTCATGGATATGTACTTAGGTCTCTCTACCTGTATGCGGAAGAATCTCTCCTCTTTCTTTCTCTTCATGCCTTCGGCAATCTGATCAACCATGACATCAAGAAACCTGTCTGTCACGTCTCAACACCAATTCAGTGATTATCAGCGCCCTAAGTATTTAAATCTTGCCGGGAAAATCACGGGTTTGGATACCTTTCGGAGCAGCTATTTAAAGGATAAAGAACAGTATCACCGGGACAATCAGACAGCCCATCAGATGGTTCTTGCCGATGTTGAGACTGCTGGCGATAAGGCCGACGCCTGTCGAGGTGATGAGGATTATTAGGCCGATGTGCCTGTCGAAGATGAAGGTCAAGACCGTGATGAAGACAATGATTGTGGCGACAGTATTTGTGTAGTCAAGTTTTGTTATGAGTGAGGAAAATTTCTTCGAGATGAGGATGGCAAGGAGAGTGGCTATACCTCCAGTGATCAAGGCAAGGATGATGAAGACTATCATGTCCTGGAATGTTATTGATTCTATGAGCTGATTGACTACGACGATTGCGCCGTTCCGGGCTTTGCTGAGGGTGTAGGCAGTGGCTATGGAGACAAGCATGTTAGCAGTGTTGATACCTCCGACCAGGCAGAGGAAACCTTCGTCACCGATCTTGCCCACGATCTGAGTGGCGATGATCGCTGCCTGGGAAGAACCGAAGCCCGGCAGGAAGGCGGCGACGATGCCCATGCCAGTTGAAGCTGAGACTGCTTTGGCAGTGTTCTTATTCGTTATGGTAAGCGGGGCAGTCTTCTGTTTAGGTATCGTCGATTTCTGGAACAGAGAGGTGAGGAGTAT
>DUGW01000222.1 GCA_013331125.1 Candidatus Woesearchaeota archaeon
CATCTTTCGCAGCACACCACTGAACTGCTGGTTATCCAAAGGTTCACCGCCCATCACAAAAGATGCCTTCAATGGCCTATCAAAGATATGGTATCCCCTTTTCATAGCAGTCTTCAGGAGCAAGGCAAGCTGGTCCAGTATCTCATCAGTTGTAAGGTCGCGTTCAAGACCTCCATCACCGAGTTCGCAGAACCTGCACTTGCTAGCACAGCCTGCCTGCACAGACATCGCCAGAAGGTATTTCAGGTCGTGATAACCGTCGCAGAAAGTCGACTCTAGGACAAGACCGTCCTTCGTCTCCAATGGCAGTCGCATCAGATCGCCAAAATGGAAATCTGCGTGATTGACAAGTGACTCTACTTCTCTGTCCGCAAATACCCGTACCTTCTGGTCTAGATTGTCTGTTCTCATCATGACCTTCTCCTACCAATCAGTCTTCACAGCCACATAATTCACGAAAGGTCCCTGCTCTGTGTATCGGACATCAAGGAGTCGAAAACCTGCCAGCTGCAGGTTCTTCTCGACCATGCTCGGCGGAGAATAATATTCAACAAGCCCGCGTTCTGCATCACTCTGCTCCTTGCTTATGGCTTTCCTGAATGCTTCGTGGTCCTCTGGAGCGAGGTTCTTGAGGCAAGCAGCACTTACCTCTGCGTAATATTTTCTGACAGGCACTATCAGACCCTGGAAATCATCCTCGATTGCGTGGTCTATCAAGGGCAGGAAGATGGAATGGTCTGACTCAATCATCTGTTTATAACCACGTTGAGCTAAGGCCTCTGCAACTTCATACTCATTAGGCTTAGAGCGATCAGAGGAGCAAGACAAACCAACACCTAACAACTCAACCATGCCCTGCTCATTGACTAATATGGTGGTCCTTTCGCCGAGGTCGAGGTAACCAAGAAGAAGCTGACGTCTATTTTCGATACCGTTCCTCCTGTCAAAGAGTTCGATATTGGTACCTGTTATTTCACTGACATCCTTCACCAGCCTCTCGAGTTTCCTCTCGCTGTATTTCATGTCCACATTGCCCTCTCCGATGTGGAGCAATCCGTTCTTTTTCAGCACCCTGCGCGCATCTGCTAATATCCTTATCAGGTCATTCTCGTACTGTGTCGCATGATGGACTGAGACGGTCATGTCTATAGCATCCAACGAATCTGGCTGGGCTGCAAGACCTGCCCTGACATCCTGATGTCTGATGATAACTCTTGCCTGCCCTGGGCCTGCATCACCAAAGGTAAGCCTGTCGCTTTTCTTGCCTTCAAGATATTCTTTCATCTTCCTGCAGATTGTCTCATTATAGTCCTGAAGTATTAGATCGCCACCATTGATCATATCTCCTACATCATCAAGATGTTCTGAGAATGGAAGTACCTCAGAGCCAGGTCCTAGCACAAGAAGGTTTTGGCCAGACCCTCCTCTCAGATGGTAAGAGACGACTTCCAGCAGATTGGCGTGGAGTTCACCCATCATAGCCCTTGCTATTGCAGGGTAGATCTTCTTTGGCGCCAGATCCTCTGCGCTTTGCTCATCTTTGTCCAGATCATCAACTCTGGTTTCTGCAACGAAGCGCCCAGAAGGATATCCGCTTGGATTACCGTCTGCTGGGCCGGAATAAGGCCTTGAATTTCTCACCATGTTAGCATCCCTCGCTATTTTGATGAGTATATGTATGGCTGTATGCTTATAAAAACTTAAATAGTAGTGGTTACTACTACTTCTTGTAGTGGAAATCAGCACTACATCAAAAGAAGGTTACAGGATGGAGAAACAGACCCTTTACGACCTTGGCCTGAGCAAAAATGAGGTGGAAGTTTATCTTAGTCTTCTGCAGTTAGGGCCATCGACTGCTATTGATGTTGCAAAAGAGACAAGGCTTCACCGTCCTAATATATATGACGCCTTGAACAAGTTATCCAAGAAAGGTCTTGTCGCGCATTTCATGCGTGAGACCACCAAGTATTATGAGGTGGTGGATCCTGATCAATTGATGACCCTCATGAAATTGAAGGAAGGCGACCTTCTGAAGATTCTTCCTGAGCTTAAGATGATGCAGCTGAATGCAAGGCCTCCTGCAAGCATCTCGGTCCTTGAAGGGATATCTGGTGTCAGGCGCGCGCTTACTGACATCATAAACAATACGAAAAAGTTCTATGCTTTAGGGATTCCAAAGGATCACGCGCCTACCATAGGCGAAGGGTGGATAAGGGAATGGCATACGGAACGCATAAAGAAGAAGGTTTGGTTCCATCATATAGTCAATGAGGATTATTATCCTCATCGTGTCAAGCTTTTAAGCAGTCTTCCTTATACGACAATCAAGTTCCTGCCTAAAGAGTACAATAGCCCCACTATGGTGCTGATATATGATAAGGGTGTAGTTTTTGGTCTCTTGCAGCCATTGGTCACGATAAGGATTCTGGGCGATGACATAACAAAATGCTTCAGGAATTATTTTATGATGCTTGACAAGATAGCCCTTACTGAGATTCCTCAGGCGAGTGCGCAGAAAAAGACAAATAAAAGAGCTCAAGGCTCAAGAGAATGTTTCTAATTATACCGAGATTCACTTCTTCTCTTCGACTGTTATGCAGTTCACCGGGCATCCGTCTGCTGCTGCCTGGTTGCACCCTACGTCACTGACCTCTGTCTTCTTTGGGTGTGCTTTCCCGTCGTCTCCCATCTCCCAGTTGTCTGGGCACTGAGCTACGCACGCTCCGCATCCTATGCATGCATCATGGTCCTGTGTTACTTTGAATGTCATATGATCCACCTCGTTTACGGGAAACCCCGGTTTGAGGAATCAATCTTCCTGATGTTTTTAATGTTTTTGCTTTTACAGCCACACGACAAGGAACAGGGCCAGCAGGACTCCTGTCAGGACTGTCTGCACCACCAGTCTGGGCCTGTCGATGTCCTTGAATGTGCCTTTGACCGGCAGGGTGAGGTGCACAAGCCTGTTGTCGAATGGTGCAAGCGGTCTGGTGTGTACTGTGAGGAAATCAAGTAACCAGTGCATAGGCAGGCATGCCATCGCTATGGGTATCAATACACTCTCGGCACCGAAGAGATAGATTGAAGCCAGGAGGACCTCGATCACAAGTATGCCTGTCGGTTCCTGCACCACTGTCCTTACAGTGGCTGAGACCTCTTCATGTGTCAATGCCTTTCTCTGCTCTTTTGTCAGCTTCAGCCATCTGAAGACCCCTGGTATGTGGTCAAGATCAAGGACCATCGAGAAGATAGCTATCGGTATTATGTATTTTTCAGCGTCAGGTATTATGAAGAAGAGGATGATATAATTGAAGAAAAAATGTGCTGGTGTGTTCAAGTGCATCTCCTCATCGGCATCGTCTCGGCCTGG
>DUGW01000226.1 GCA_013331125.1 Candidatus Woesearchaeota archaeon
GATAATGACCATGCTGCTTCTTGTACAGCAATGCGTAGATGCCAAGCTGAAGACGGTATTCAGGAGTGATGTCAAACTTCTTAGAGGTCTTGTAATCAACGACCATGACATCCTCACCGTCTTTATGTATCACGTCTATGAAACCGCGCACACCAAGGTCCAGGTCCTTGAACTCCAGCTCACGCGCATGAGGCTTGAGCCTGTTCCATGCAGAGACAAAATCAGACTGCTTCATCTCCTTATCAAGGTCCCTGAAATAATGGTTCAGCCAGTTGGCCAGCTGCTGGACAGAATCATCATAATAGAACTGCAGTTCCTCGGGAGAAAGGCCTAATGTATTGAGAGCCTTCTTCTGCGAACGCCAGGTATAGTCGAATAACTGCTTGAGAGTGCCGGCAAGATCCTTCTTGAGAGCAAGAGGGTCAAGAGTCTCAGGACGGACATCATAGAACTTCTCCAAAGCAGTGTGGACAATATTGCCACGGATACAATGGATGTTCTGCTTAGTAGGATACTTGAGTATGTACTGATAGAAATACCGCCTCGGACACTGCTTGAACAGATTTATCGACGAGGGTGACTGGACTCTTTTTGGCATTGTCTTAAAAAAGACTCGGTCGTATTTAAAAGTTTGGAAAGAATGATAGAATCATTTAAGTGGAGGATTTACAACAACTGTTCAAGGGAACAGCTGGACCAATCTCTGATGGATTCCTTCGCCTTTATTGCATTTATATGGAGGTCCATGATATTTATGGTAGGGCATTATATCAGAGGTGATTATGCCAGTGCTCTGGTCCATGGTCTCAGTGACGATGTATTTGCCTCCATTGTACTTAACATCAAAACAGGCGTCATAGCCGGGAGCGGGTTTCTTTGGAGAGGAAGAAGCAGTAGCTGCATTTGTGGCCGGGGTTGTCTGCAGCCTAGAGCTTGAAGCCTCAGAGCTGGGGCTGAACAACGACGAAAAAGCCGCAAGAGCCAATGCACAGATAGTGGTCCTCATCTCACAACACCGATATGATCAAATCAATCAAATATGATAAATTGTCTCAAACACCCATCCCGTGTGAGTGGAGAAGGATTTTTAAAGTTTTGGATGTGGGCTTAGTAGAAAGCATCGCCTTCGGCGGGTGCCGCCAGACTCGCCCAATCCAGTGTTGACAGGCAGGCGCTGTTTCCCCGTAGGGGGCGACCCCCACGACGCGCATGACTATAGATTGTTGTAGGCTCGTGGATGGCGGCACCACTGCTTTCTACTAAGCCAATGTGGGACTGGAACAGTCTTTATTTCACAAAGTTTAAATAATCCTGGAAGGAATCCTGCTGAGCTGATTACAGACAACAAGTCAGGACAGCAAAAGGAGGTCAAGACAATGTCAAACTGCGAAAACTGCGGATCAGAACCATTCGATGGCGATAATTATTGCAGGAGCTGCGGCTCAGAACTCTCTTCTTATAACTGCGAATGCGGAGCAGACATAGAACCTGATGACAACTACTGCCATTCATGCGGAGCTGCGCTTGAAGGGGTCGAAGAGGCAGAATCCTCAGAAGACAGCAGCGAAAGCGAAGAGGCATTCGAGGATGACGATGACGAACACGATGATGACGACAGCCACGAGGAAGAGAAGTCACCGCGAGAACCATGGTAAGACTTGAGGATATGCAGTCAGTGTATCCAGCAAAGAAATAAAATATATCAAAAGATTTCAAAAATCATTTATCTTATTCTCCTCTCTGCTTGACCTTAGGCAGAGGCCTGACGACCTCGATAGGAATCAGGCCTTTATCAAGCTCAAGCTTAGCAATCTCAAGAGGATTGTACTTCATATCCTCAAGCTGCTTCTTGGTCAGCTTGACAAGATAAGGTGCGCCCATAGATATCTGAAGGGCCCTGCTACCGAGTATACGAGCACGCTCGTACTTGGTGAGTTTCTCTTCTTTCTTCTTGGCCATGGTCTACCTCCAATCCTCTCAGATCGAATCAAGGGCTTTCTTAAGCTCCTTGTGCTTAGCGATAGCAAGACTGATCATGCTAAGCAGCTCTTCATCAGACACTGCATTGTCACCGCCTTTCTGGAGCGAACACAATGTCTTGTCGTCGTAGACACCGACAGTCAGGCGCGCATCATAGACGCGCTCCTCCTCGTAAGTCGGGTCTATCACCAGGTGGTTCCCATACTTGTAGACAGTCACTGAGACAGGCCACATGGAAATCGGGAGCTTCTTGTCGGTCTTGTGCTTGTAATCGATGTTCGACCCATCATACTCAGGGAAGACAGCATTCTTCAGGGCAGCAAGGGCTGCCAGAGGAACTGCGTCGAAAAGGTTCCCTCCCTCGTTCAGGGTGACCACGTCAATGACCAGCATCCATGCCTTCTCGCCTTTCTCTATGCAGAGAGCCTCGACATCGATCATCTTGGACTCCCTGATGCAGCGGTCAGTGACACGTGCATACTCGATCGCATCCATGCTAGGCGGGCCTGACTCGAACTCAGGGCTCGATATAGGGTAAAGCTCGACGTTGACCATCAGGCTTCCCTTGTCCGGAGCGTCAGGGTAAGGCTTCATGACCTCAAGCTTCACGCCTGCCATCACTTCAGTGTCGCCTATCTTGACCCTGGCGGAACCCTCAGCATTCCTGGAGACGCCAGTCTCAATGAAAATAGGCCTGTATTCATCACTCTTCCTGCCGTCCAGTCTTGTGTTCTTGGACAACAAGGACAAAATCTCTGATTTCAATTCTTGATACATCTTCTATCACCGTCAATATCATTCGTTACCGTTCAGCCTGAACTTGTCCTTGAGGGCCTGCTTCTGCACCTCGAAGATCTTATCACAGACAGGCTTAGCCTTCTCGATGGCCTTCTTTAAAAGGTCAAAAGGCATTATACCATCCATCTGCAGGAGGGATATCTCCTTGGAGTTGTGGAGCATCGCTATAGGGATGTCCACGCCGTCCTCATGGGAATCCTCCTCGTAGTTCAGGTCGACGACAATCTTGTCCTCGACACGGCCGACAGCCATTGCGCAGACCATATCCTTCATAGGGATACCTGCGTCCGCAAGCGCGATGGCAGCTGCACAGATACCTGCGCACCTGGTACCAGCGTCAGTCTGAGGAAGCTCGATGAAGATATCCACGACCGAGTTCGGGAACTCGCTCAGGTCGACGACAGGGCGAAGGGCCCTCTCAGCGACAGCTGATATCTCCTTGCTCCTCCTCGAAGGTCCAGGCCTGATCCTGTCACCTGCGCTGGAGAACGGCATCATGTTGTAGTTCACTCTCAGGAACCCTTTTTCCGGGTCCTTAAGGAACCTTGGGAACACATCCCTAGGGCCATACACAGCTGCGTACGCCTCAGTGTTGCCGATCTTGAACCAACCAGAGCCGACAGCACGCTTGATCACGCCTGCCTTCGCCTCGATCGGCCTAACTTCCTCAAATCCTCGTCCGTCAAATCGTTTATNNTATGTCATGAAAATCACTTCCTTCAGTTATCGAACCCTTCGAGACCGGGATCGTCACCTTCCATAGGTGCAGCACTCCCTTCAGGAGCAGGCGGAAGCCCGCTGCTGTTCTCCTCGAGGAATGCCTTGATGTTCTCAGTCAGTCCAGGAGTATGCGCCTCCCTCTCGATCTTGTGGATCGCCTTGACTGCTAGCAGCTCCTCATCAGGGTTGTCGCCCTGTATCCAGACCACGCCGTTCTGACCGACCATGATCTTGCACCTTGTATACTGCTTGATCATAGAGACCATGCTGCCCTGCTTGCCGATGATCCTCGGGACCTTAGGAGGTGTGACATGAAGTATCCTTCCGCCACGGAGCTTCCTCAGGCCAGGGCCTTTCATGGAGATGTCGACCAGTTTCTGGCTTGTCACATTGACTATCTTAGCGACGACATAATCACCGATGCCGAAATACCTGCTAAGATCAGCACCCTTAGGGATGAACTCCGAAGAAGCATCCTTCATGTTCATCACAGCAGAGTACGCAGAGTTGGTATCTATCCGCCAACCGCTCATAAGGATCTCAGTGACCATACCGATTATGGTATCTCCTCTCTTAGGCAGGTATTTACCAGCCAGAGGGACGAGCTTGATCACCTTACCCTCAACATTCACAAGTCCCAGCTTGCTGGCCAGGATCTTGTCACCTTCCCGGTAAGTGCCGTAACTAGGCAGGTAGCCCATGCCTTCAGCAAGGACCTCACCAGGAACGACAACTTCCTTGTCTTGCACTTTGATTTCTTCCATTTTTTTTCACCAAATATCTTTGTTGTTTCTTTTCCTCGATTTTTCTCAATTGATCATCAATTCACTGCTTCTCCATTATCTGGATGTCGACACCGCCGTGCGTGAGATTGTTCAGCTTGTTCAGGACCTCTTCCTGCAGACCTGCAGGGATCTCAAGCTTGAGTATGAGACCACCGT
>DUGW01000192.1 GCA_013331125.1 Candidatus Woesearchaeota archaeon
ACGGAAAGCTCCTGAGTATCCCCATGAGGTGCCTGTCGAGCACCCTCTTTATCTCCTTGATCCTCGCGAGCTATCCCCGCTTCACCTTCTCGAGCCTGGGGCCTCTCACCTCGCTCTTGACCATGCTGCTCTGTTTCTTCGCCCTGCTGAAAGCCAGGTCTATGTACCAGTCAGCATCCTCTATCTTGGGTATATCATTGAAACTCATGCAAGCCAGTAACTGCCGCCCCTTTATAAATGGTATGAAATGGCATGTTAAGACTGACAGATACAAACACCAACAGAAGTTTAACTACTCAGAAGTCCTCACTGACCGCAAGATTAATAAGGTCGCCCCGACCCCCAGACCTCGTGATTGAGGAATGTTTGACGTAAAGATATACGAGACATATGTTTCTGCAGAACGTGAACTTGAGGATATAGTAGAGGTCAACAATATAGAGATAGCAGGGATCAGTGAAGAGAACCAAAGACCATCACCTGATTATTCACGTTTTACCATGCGACCGCTCATAGAACTCCGCACCGACGGCAACGAATACTGGTTCTGGGATAACACACGCGACCTTGAAGGCCCTGAAGACGAAGAGGTGGATGTCTTCGACGATATCGGGGAGTTGGCCATGGCTGTCGTCAAGTACATCCATGAGACAAAGGCTGAGGCTCCTGGGCTAAGACTGTTCCCGCGAATCTACACAGTGAGTGAAGAGAAAGGCGTGAAGGATTATGCTGAAGACCAGTTCAGCCATTCACCGACAGAGGAGCTGATCCACATACAGGTCGACAGCACTGCTGAAGACCTGGCTTCTGCATTGGAAGCATACGCGACAGCACAGCAGAACAGGACAGAGGCAATCACCCCTGCCGCAGATGTCTCTGACGACGAAGAGGAAGAGTACAGCCGAGGTCTTGACAAGACCGAAGCCAGGGAATTCATTGTATACACTCGGCCTCTCCGCGACATGTAGGACCAGGACCCCTGCCTTCCAGAACAGGTTTAAGCACCTTCTGAACACGATTTGCTCCGAAAATAAAGCACCCAAAACCTTTATAAATAAACAAAATATTTCCCATTTCTGCGAGAGAGAAGAGAAATGAACGCCTGTGGTTATTTCTCGACAAATGAAGTCAGTTACAGGTGATAAAGGATTAAAAAGAAAATAAAACCATTGTTACCGTCCTTAAGGGAGCGAAAACGCTATTTGGCCTTTGAAATAATCTCTGAAGCACCTATAAAGACTTTCAAGACTGTCGAGAAGGCCGTATGGGACTCTGCTCTTTCGTATCTTGGAGAGCTTGGCTGCTCCCAGGCAGGCATCATGATCATTGAAGACAAGTACAGTCTTCAAAGACAAAGAGGATTGATAAAGGTGAATCACAAAAGCTTAGACAGGTTGAGGGCGACACTTGCCATGATATCTCAGATTGAGGGTCAGGATGTGGTCGTCAGGAGCATCGGCGCCTCTGGCATCATCGGGAAGGCAGAGGATAAGTACATCGCAGGCTGAGGCCTGATGTGGTCTGGTAAAGGCCGGACCATGGTAAATCATAATCAAGAGCAAAGGAGGGTTACAAAATGCAATCGCTGAATCATCAGATGATGGGATATGATCGTGCAATCACGATGTTCAGTCCTGACGGCAGGCTTCTTCAGGTGGAGTATGCCAAGAAGACTGTGAAGCAGGGATCGACAGCTGTCGGTCTTGTCTGTTCTGACGGTGTGCTTCTTGTCACTGACAAGAGGATCGTCGACCCTTTGGTCGTCACTGAGGCCATCGAGAAGATCTTCCAGATCGATGACCATATCGGATGCACTGCTTCAGGCATAATCTCTGACGCGCGCGTCCTTATCGAGCGTGCTCAGCTCAAGGCGCAGCAGCACCAGGTCACGTATGACGGCGCTATCGATGTCCTCACTGTCGTGAAGAACATCTGCGACCTCAAGCAGTTCTGCACACAGTCCGGCGGTCTCCGTCCTTTCGGTGTCTCGATACTTGTCGCAGGCATTGACTCTGACGGGCCTAAGCTGTTCCAGACAGATCCTACAGGGATATTCTTCCAGTACTATGCTGTGGCCATCGGCGAGGGCGAGGAAGGCATCGAGGAGGTGCTCCACAAGAAGTACAAGCCTTCGATGACCATCGCTGACGCTCTCAAGCTCTGTGTCGAGGCGCTCAAGACTGTTCTCGACGAGAACTTCAATGCTGAGAGGCTTGACGCAGCATACATCAAGACTGAGGACAAGGTCTTCAGGAAGGTGGACAAGAAAGAGCTTGACAGGCTCATGAAGCCTGGTAAATGAACATAGAACAATCATAGAAGGTGGAAAAAATGGGTGTAGGAAAACCGATAAGCATGGACCAGGAGAGGGTATCGTTCAACCTTGCTCGCCTGAAGAAGGGCGGACAGGTGTTCGAGATCGTCATCAACCCCGACGAGGCTATCGCCTACAAGATGAAGGGTGTCGGCGATCTGAATGATGTGCTCCGCGGCAAGGAGATTTTCAGTGATGCCAAGAAGGGCGTCCTTGCTCCAGAGACTTCCATGAAGTCGCTGTTCGGAGGGTCTGACCCTTTCAAGGTCGCTGAGATAATCATCAAGGAAGGTGAGATCCAGCTCACCACCGAGTACCGCGAGAAGCTCCGGGAGCAGAAGAAGAACAGGATACTGGCGCTCATCCAGAGGAACGCGATCGATCCGAAGACTAAGCTTCCTCATCCTCTGACGAGGATAGAGAACGCCTTCGAGCAGGCCAAGTGCCGCATCGACGAGTTCCGCACTGCTGAGGAGCAGGTCGACAATGTGATCAAGTCATTGAGGACCATACTCCCGCTGAAGATTGAGCAGCTCGTGCTGAAGATCGACCTTCCGCCGCAGTTCGCCCATCAGGCGTATGGCATCGTGAAGAGGCTTGGCGAGATCAAGAGCGAGTCTTGGGGAAGTGACGGTGGTCTCATA